>DAOMFF010000054.1:0-7742 GCA_035429665.1 Azonexus sp. | reverse complement strand
TGATCGCCTGGGGCGCCATCGGCGCGCGCACCACCGAATCGCAGGTGCACCGCGAGCTGGCCTCCGGCCTCTCATGCCCGGTCGGTTTCAAGAACGGCACCGACGGCAACATGCGTATCGCGGTCGACGCCATCCGCGCGGCCAATTCGCCGCACCACTTCCTGTCGGTCACCAAGTCGGGCCACACCGCCATCGTGTCGACGATGGGCAACGAGGACTGCCACGTCATCCTGCGCGGCGGCAGGGAGCCGAACTTCGACGCCGCCAGCGTCGACACCGCCTGCCAGGAAATCGCCAGGGCCGGCCTCGCCGCCCGCCTGATGGTGGACTTCTCGCACGGCAACAGCCGCAAGCAGTACAAGCTGCAACTGGAAGTCTGCGCCAGCGTCGCCGCCCAGTTGGCGGCCGGCGAGGAGCGCATTGTCGGTGTCATGGTCGAGTCGCACCTCGTCGAAGGCCGCCAGGATCTGGAACCCGAGAAGGCCCTGACCTACGGCCAGAGCGTCACCGATGCCTGTCTCGGCTGGGAAGACAGCCTGACGGTGCTGGAGAAACTGGCGGCGGCCGTCCGCGCCAGGCGGGTGGCGGAGGCAGCGGCGTAGCATTCCCCGGATTAGGTCACTCAGTCCGCTATCCCAATTAGGCGATGGCTGATGGCTGGTGCCAGGTGGTACGGCGGGATTTGCGGTCGTCGAGTGATCATTACCGGTAAGGGCAACAACGGGAACCCGTTCTTGAGGGGGCAGCGACCGAATGTTGATCCGTTACTGAGTAATGGTGCTAACAACGGGAACCGGTTCATGAGGCGTGTCAGCGAGACCAGTGGCTGACGGCACATTCCCCGAATTGGGGTCGAACATCCCCGGAACAGGGAACAATTGGTTGTCACTGAGCGTTGTGTTCGTCCCCAAATAAGGTACGATAGTACCCATTATGGGGAATGAAAATCCAGTGTCAATTTCGGATGTCCTGTTTTCCGGGGTGCAGCGGCGGGTGCTCGGCCTGCTCTTCGGCCAGCCGGAGCGGTCCTTCTACGCCAATGAAATTGCTAGAATCGGCATGACGGGACGCGGCGCGTTGCAGCGCGAACTCGAGCGGATGACTTCCTCGGGGTTGATCACCATGACCCTGATCGGGCGACAGAAACACTATCAGGCCAACCGCAAGGCACCCATCTTCCAGGAACTCAGGGGGATAGTCCTCAAGACCTTCGGGTTGGGTGATGTCTTGCGCACCGCGCTGGCGTCATCTTCCGATCCTGTTCACGCAGCCTTCATCTATGGTTCCGTGGCCAAGGGCACGGACTCGGCGACGAGCGACATCGACGTCATGGTCATTGCTGACGGGATGACTTATAGCCACCTCTTCGAGACATTCGCAGAGGCCGAGCAAATGCTCGGGCGCAAGGTCAACCCCACGCTCTATTCAATGGAAGACTTTACAAAGAAGCTGCGCGGCGACAACCACTTTGTCACTCGCGTAATCGATCAACCGAAAATCATGCTGATTGGCGACGAGAATGACATCTCCACTGGAAGCCCTGCAGAATCTGGTCAAGATCGGCAAGCTCAAGGCTGAACCACCTGACCAGGCCGAGTTCGACGGACTGGTCCGATCAGCCGGGAGGAAGTTGCCGGATGCCAGGAATCCTGGGTTGTCGCCTGACAGTCGCTTCATTCTTGCCTACGACGCCGCGCATTCCCTTGCCCTGGCGGCCTTGCGCTGGCACGGATTTCGTTCCGAGAACCGTTATATCGTCTTCCAGGTTCTGGGGAGCACAGCTTCATTTCCGGTTGCCAAGTGGCGATTCCTGGATAACTGCCACCAGAAGCGCAACGTCGCTCTCTATGACGGCGATTATGCCGAAGACGAGCAGTTGATTTCCGAGTTGATCAAGATAGCCGGGGAACTTGAGGTTGCCGTCAAAGCACTGGGACCTGTAGGTCCCTGAGAACGTGTTTCTGCAGGACTTGCCGGAGGAGATGGACGATCCGCGCGTGCAGGTCAACTGGCCGGTGGTTTGTCGGGTTCAGAACAGCGACAGTTGTCGCTCGTTGACCGGCCGTGGAGGCGGTGGCGGCCGGAAGCCGGTCGTGTCCAGCGCCGGCCACTCCCGGGCGAGACCGAGGCGGCGGCAGGCGAGTTCGAAGCGCTGGCGGATGAGGTCGGCGAAATGCCCGAGACCCTTCATGCGGCTGCCAAAGTTGGCGTCGTTGGTGCGTCCGCCGCGCAGGTCGTAGAGCACCGACATGATGCGCGCCGCCTTTTCCGGAGCATGTGCGTCCAGCCACTCGCGGAACAGTCCGGCGACCTCGTGCGGCAGGCGCAGCAGCGTGTAGCCCGCGCTCGTCGCTCCATGGTCGCGGGCTGCCGCAAGCAGCGTCTCGAGTTCCCTGTCGTTGAGGCCGGGTATCAGCGGCGAGACGAATGCCGAGACGGGGATGCCGGCGTCAGCCAATCGCCGCATGGCCTCCAGCCGCGCATGCGGCGCGCTGGCCCGCGGTTCGAGTTGACGCGCGAGTGTGCCATCGAGCGTGGTCAGGGAAATGCCGATGTGCGCCAGCTTCCTCTGCGCGAGTTCGGCCCAGAGGTCGATGTCACGAACGATCAGCGACGACTTGGTGACCACCGATACCGGATGGCGGGTTTCCAGAAAGATTTCGAGCAGGCTCCGCGTCAGTTGTTCCTTGCGCTCGAACGGCTGGTAGGCGTCGGTGGCGGTACCGAGCGCGATGACGGAACAGACATAGTCCGGGTGGCCGAACTCCTCGCGCAACAGGCGCGGGGCATCCGGCTTCATGAAGATCTGCGTTTCGAAATCGAGTCCGGGAGAGAGGCCCAGGAAAGCGTGTGTCGGGCGTGCATAGCAATAGATGCAACCGTGTTCGCAGCCGCGATAGGGGTTCAGCGACTGGTTGAAACCGATGTCGGGCGAATCGTTGCGGCTGATGATCGACTTCGCGCGGTCGACCAGCAGGCGTGTCCGCGGGTTTGATGGCGCGGCCGGCTCCCAGCCGTCGTCCTCGGCATGGCGTGTCTCGACGCTGAAGCGATGGGCGACATTGCCCGAGGCGCCGCGCCCCTTGACGGGCCGTCGCGGAATTTCCGGGGAGGGGTGCGGGTCGAAGTCGTCCATGCGTATCCGCCAAAATGATGCCCGGTTGTCATTGCTGAAAGCCGGCCGCCGCTGAGATCCGGCTAGAGCATGACCCGATTGCGTCCGCCGCTCTTCGCCCGGTAGAGCGCCTCGTCGGCGGCGGCGATCAACTCCGACAATGTTTGCCCCGGCTGCATGCGCCCGATGCCGATCGATATGGTCATGTGCGGCAGGTCTTCGCCGCGCCGGAAGTTCATGGGCAGGAACTCGATCGCGCGCCGGACGCGTTCGGCGACGATGAAGGCCTCGTCCAGGCCGGTGTTCGGCAAGCCGATCACGAACTCCTCGCCGCCGAAACGCGCCAGCAGATCCTCCGGCCTTATGTTGTTGAGGAGCGATGCGGCGACTGAAGCCAGCGCCTGATCACCGGAAACGTGCCCCCAGGTGTCGTTGAGCCGCTTGAAGTTGTCGATGTCAATCAGCAGACAGCAGAACGAACGGCCCCCGTCGGCACAGCGCGCCATGACCCGCGGGAAGGTATGTTCCATCCAGCCACGGTTATTGACGCCGGTCAGGGCATCGACCGTCGCCGCCAGTTCGAGATCGCGCTGCGTGCGCTTGTTGCGAATGAACAGTTCATTGCCATAGCGCACCCGTGTCGACAGGATGTAGAGGAGATTGCGCGCGATTGCATGCGAGATGTCGACCATCGCCCAGAGGGCGTCCTGCGAAATCCGCAATACCCGTGTTTCCTGCTCGGCAATGACGTCAGCCGACACCACGTTGCCGTCGACCACCGACATCTCGCCGGCACATTCTCCGACGCCGATGTAGGACGCCGGTTCGTCGTCCGGGGCCGTCAGGTGCACGCTCACGCGACCGGCGAGGAGGACATAGATGCTGCCGTTCGGCGCATCGCGCGAGAGCAGCGTTTCGCCGGTGCCGACAGCCAGTTGTTCGCAGTCCAGCAGCAGATGCGCGATCGTATCCATGGGAACGCCGCGAAAGAGTCGCGACTCGCTGAGCATCTCGATCAGGTCGGTGCCGGTTGTCTCGGTCGCTGCCATATTGTTCTTTTTCTCGCTCATCTCTCTCCCTGGTGCGCAAGCGTTTGCTCATATTCCCGCGCAGTTGCAATAATGCTGCCGAATCCCTTCGACCGTCAATCCACCGCGATGTGCTACCTTCGGCATGCGGTGCCAGACGGCGCGGTGGTCCGGGTCGAACCTCGTCTCTCGAAGAAGGCGATGCTCCGTTCCAGGATCAGTCGGCGAAGCGCGGCGGTCGCCTTTCGCGCTGGGCGGTGATCGCTTCGTTGAGGTCGGCGGAAAGCAGCATCGAGGCGTTCCACGTGGCGACGAAGTTGAGGCCATCACCGACCGAGTGGTCGCGGCTGAAATTCATCACTTCCTTGATGCCGCGCGTAGACAGCGGTGATTTGGTAGCAATGGCTTGCGCCAGTTCGCCGACGGCTGCGGTCAACGCCTCCGGGGAGGCAAAAACGCGGTTGATCAGGCTGTACCGCTCGGCCTCGTCGGCGAGGAAGTTGCGCCCGGTGAACGCCAGTTCGCGGGCGACGCCTTCGGGGATCAGGCGCGGCAGGCGCTGCAGGGTGCCGACGTCGGCGACCATGCCGACGTCGATCTCGCGCACCGAGAACAGGGCATCGGCGGTGGCATAGCGCATGTCGCAACAGGTGACGAGATCGAGCGCGCCGCCGATGCAGGCGCCATGGATCGCCGCCAGCACCGGCTTGCGGCAGCGCTCGACACTGGAGAGGCAATCCTGCAGGTCGAGGATCAGGCGGCGCAGCGCTTCACGGCTGCGCGCGCCATCGGGGTGGGCAGTGCGGCGCTGGATGTCGTCGAGCAAGGCGAGGTCGATGCCGGCGCAGAAATTTCGGCCAGCCCCGGAAAGAATGGCGACATGGACTTCCGGGGTCGCATCGACCCACGCGAACGCCTGGCGGATTTCCAGCCACATGGCGTCGTTCATCGCGTTGGACTTGTCCGGCCGGTTGAGGCGGACTTCGGCGACGCCCTGTTCGAGGCTGAGAGTGATGGTGGACAGGCTGGGTAGGTTCATGGTTGGCTCCGGAAATAAACTTTCTCAAGCTTACCTGTCGCGGCCGCGACTTGGGTAGGTATTGCCGCCCAAGCCATGGATCAGTCGGCGAAGCTGATCAGGACGAGGTCGGCTGCCTGCCGGCGCAGCGGAATCAGCGCCTGATAGGCGGGCGAGGCGTACCAGGCGTCGACCGCGGCGACATCGGGGAAGCGGATGACGACGGTGTCGGTGTGCGGGTGCCCGCCGGCAAGAACGGAGTCGACCTTGCCGCGAAACAGCAGTTCGGCGCCCCACGGGGCGAGCGTTGCCGGTACCTGGGCGCGGTATTGCGCCCATTTTTCTTCGTCCCTGACGGTGATGTGGCCGATGACGCAGGCGCTCATGCCGCGGTCTTGCCCTTTTGCCACAGCACGTCGCCGCGGCCGCCGGCGCGGTTGAGGACGCGCCCGAGGATGAACAGCAAGTCAGAGAGCCGGTTGATGTAGCGGCGGGCGGCGTCGGAGACCGGCTCGGCGCTGTTCAGCTTGACCATGGCGCGCTCGGCGCGGCGGCAGACGGTGCGGCTCAGGTGGGCGAGCGCGGCGGCGCGGGTGCCGCCGGGCAGGATGAACTCCTTGAGCATCGGCAGGTTGGCGTTGAATTCCTCGGCCAACTCTTCGAGCCGGCTGACCTGCACATCCTTCATGACTTCCATGCCCGGCAGGCAGAGTTCGCCGCCGAGGTCGAAGAGGTCATTCTGGATGTCGAGCAGGGCGACCTGCACCGAATGCGGCAGATCTTCGCAGAGCAGGACGCCGAGACCGGAATTCAGCTCGTCGACCTCGCCCATGGCGTCGATGCGCAGGCTGTCCTTGGTCGTGCGGCTGCCGTCGCCGAGGCCGGTGGTGCCGGCGTCGCCGGTGCGGGTGACGATCTTCGACAGGCGGTTGCCCTTGCGTTCCGGGTCCTGGTCTTTATCCGTTGTGCTCATCTGCGGTTTCTCCTTGCGGTGGGTATGCGTTCATTTTCTCGATAATGCCTTGCGTTTCGACACTCACCGCGCAGACGCGCCCGAGCAGGTCGATGACCTTTTCCTTGTAATCGGCGAAGCGGTAGGTGTTGAACTTCTCGCGGATGGTCGGGTCGCGCGGGGCGCTTTCCTTGTATTGGTCGAGCACCCATTCCAGCGCCGAGCGGTTGCCGAGGCGGTACCGCCAGGCGGCGGGCGGAATGTCGGCGAGCGTGGTGGCTTCGTCGATGAGGATGCGGCCGGCCGCCGGGTCGGCCTTTAATCTGGCTTTGGGCGCGGCGATGCCGGGCAGGTCGCTGCGCCGTAGCGGCGCCGGTTCGACAGTCTCGAAACCGATGTGCAGGGCCAGCAGTTCCCGACCCCAGGCCGCCCATTGCGCGAAATCGTCGTAGAAGGGAATGCGCGGCAACTCGCGTTTCAGGTTCAGCGCGTATTTCTCGCGGTAAGCCGGGTTGTGCAGCACGGCGTAGACGTAATGAAAGATGCTTTCGCGGTTGACGCCCGCCTGCTTGCCATAGCGTTTCTCGAACTGCCCGACGCCCCAGTCGGTGATGTTGTCGACGCGGTTGCCGGATTCGTCGTAGCGGTAGAGTGAAACGCACTGCACTGCGTCCGCTGAAAACATGTTCTTGTCTGGTAATTTGTCCGAGGCGATTACCGCGAAATCTTGGCGTTCGCCTGCCATGAAACATATTTCCATGTTTTCGGCGCTCAAGCCCATCGGAAAAATGGAACCTTGTTGATATGGCCTGTGGGTGAAAATTCTGGCGAAGTAAGAGAAACGTGTAACAAATGGCCGATATAGCGCTCGCTTGATTAGCGTCTCATCAAACTCAAGATGCGCACCTCGGGAGAGGTGAGATTCAAGCTCCGAGGTCCATTTGATCTGTCTCGATACAAAGTTCGTAATGTCCTTAGGTCGGCCAGCCTTGTTCCAGCGAATACTTTCCTCATTGAACCCTATAAAAAATGACGAGACTTTCTTCGCCAAGTGTTTCGGATCGAAGTCATAAGCCCAGTCATCGCGGTTGGTCACAACCCCCAGCGAATACAGCTTGAACAAGGCCCGTTCCTTGTTCGGCGTTTTTGCCGCCTTGGTTTCCTTTGAGCACAACGGCAGCAAGTCTTCAAAATCGTTGTCGGCCTGATTGATCCAGTTGCCCTTGGCGTCGGGGACGAGGTGTTCGAATTCGACTTGCGGGAAGGGCGTGCTGGCGAGCCAGGCGAGCTTGTCGGCGGCGCTTTCCTGTTCCGGGCGGCGGGCGTAGTAGATGCGGCAGGTATGTTTGGTCCGCTTGTCGGCTTTCTTCCGCTTGATCCAGAAACTGATGGCGACGCCGGTCTGGATGCCGAAGACGTTGTGCGTGGTGCCGCTGAGCTTGGGGTTGGCGCGGACGTCGCCGCCGAGGTCGACGATCCAGGCTTCGTCGAATTCCCTGGCCATTTCGAGGCGGAAGCCGTCGAAGGTGCGGCTGTCGATAAAGCTGCGGTTGGTGATGTAGGCGATGATGCCATCGGCGTCGATACGGTCGGCCGCCCAGCGGAAGAAGCGGGCGTACATGTCGTACA
>DAOMFF010000053.1:0-7893 GCA_035429665.1 Azonexus sp. | reverse complement strand
TTAACCTTGGCGTAGTTCTCCGCGGTCACCTTGCTGCAGGAGGCGAGAAGGCAGGCGGAGACAAGAAGTGCCATTCGCGGCAGTGTGGTGGGGACGGCAATCATTTCTTTGCGCTCCTGCATCTGTCGTTCCATCCTGTCCTCCTCTTTTTGGTTAAATCGGGCTAATGACTGTCGCGGCGCGATGGGGTGATGGACAAGAAACAGCAACCTGTCGCAACTCTACAGCACCATGGAATCTGGCGCCGGAATCTTGGGAATGTATCTGAAGCGGCCGAGATTGGCGCGCCAGTTAGAATTCTTGATTGACGCACCTATCGCGGGCTGATCTGGGCTTTTTCCCCTTCTTCCAACTACCGAGAAGGGCGGCACCGAGTCCCAGCAGGATTTCATCCACGAAAGGAATCATATCCGGGATTAAAGAGTCCAGAATGAACAGCACGGCGGTAATGCTGAACAAGACCGGAAAGCGTAGCTTGGTGAGGTAGGCAATCAACGGGGCTATGATCAGCTTGAACATGGGGCTTCTTTGGCGATTTCGATGGTCATGGGCTCGGATGGTAATCCTGGGCCAAGAAAGCATGAAGCCACCCCGAAGGATGGCTTCATGCTGGCTTAACTGCTTTACCTCATCGGTTACGTAGTTGCCTTCGGAGTCACCCCAGGCTTCCTGCCGGGTGCGGGGCGCGGGATGTAACCGGCAATCCGGCACTGGAAGCCTTCCACTGGTTTGCCATTGGCGTAGGTGGTGACACTGCACCGGGAAATATCGCCCTGAGCCGACAGTTCCGAAAGGGACATCCGTACCTCATCCAGGGAAATGCCGGTGGCCGCCGCAATCTCAAGGTCCAGCAGTTGGCCGTGTTTCTTCAGGTACTCATAAACCTCGGAAGTGTGCATTTGAACTCCTTTTCTTAAGGCGGTGGTGCGAGGAGCAAGAGGCCGATGAACTGGCCTGCCGCTTATTTTACTGGTGGGCCCGCAGGGACTTGAACCCTGGACCAAAGGATTATGAGTCCTCTGCTCTGACCAACTGAGCTACAGGCCCGAACTCTTTACGATCCGTTGGTGTCGAGGAAACTGCGCAGCTTGTCGGAACGGCTGGGGTGGCGCAGCTTGCGCAGGGCCTTGGCTTCGATCTGGCGGATGCGCTCGCGGGTGACGTCGAACTGCTTGCCGACTTCTTCCAGCGTATGGTCGGTGTTCATTTCGATGCCGAACCGCATGCGCAGGACCTTGGCTTCGCGCGTGGTCAACGTGTCGAGGATTTCCTTGGTGACGCCGCGCAGGCTGGAATACATGGCGGCATCGGCCGGGGCCAGCGTGGCCTGGTCCTCGATGAAGTCGCCGAGGTGGGAGTCGTCGTCGTCGCCGATCGGGGTTTCCATGGAGATGGGCTCCTTGGAAATCTTCATGATCTTGCGGATCTTTTCCTCGGGCATGTCCATCTTCTTGGCCAGCGTCGCCGGATCGGGCTCGGCGCCGGTTTCCTGCAGGATCTGGCGGCTGATCCGGTTCATCTTGTTGATCGTCTCGATCATGTGCACCGGGATGCGGATGGTGCGCGCCTGATCGGCGATCGAGCGGGTGATCGCCTGGCGGATCCACCACGTCGCGTAGGTCGAGAACTTGTAGCCGCGGCGGTATTCGAACTTGTCCACCGCCTTCATCAGGCCGATGTTGCCTTCCTGGATCAGGTCGAGGAACTGCAGGCCGCGGTTGGTGTACTTCTTGGCGATCGAGATCACCAGGCGCAGGTTGGCCTCGGTCATCTCGCGCTTGGCACGGCGGGCCTTGGCTTCGCCGGTGGACATCTGCTTGTTGATGTCCTTGAGGTCCTTGAGCGGAATGCCGATGTGGTCCTGAAGGGCAAGCAGCTTTTTCTGCTCTTCCTTGATGGCGGGCGCATTGCGCGTCAGGATGGCGACGTAGGTCTTGGGGGCGGCGGCGATTTCGCCGTCGACCCAGTCGAGATTGACTTCGTTACCCGGGAAAACCTGGATGAAGTGCGTGCGCGGCATCTTGACCTTATCGACGCAGATTTGCTGAATCTTGCGTTCCGAGCTGCGTACCAGTTCAACCATGCTCCGCACACTGTCGCACAGGCGCTCGATCGAGCGCGAAGTGAAGCGGATGTTCATCAACTCGTCGGAAATCTGCTGGCGGATCTTGAGGTAGGTCTTGTCCTGCGAACCCTTGCCGGCGAGCGACCTCTGCATCCGTATGTGCAGTGCCTGGATGGTCGCAAAGCGCTCCAGGGCATCGTTCTTAAGCTGCAGCATCGAAGCGGATACGGCGCCGGCGCCGCCATCGCTGTCTTCGTCGCTCTCCTCTTCCTCCTCCTCGATATCTTCTGGCAGTTCGGCATTGGGGGCGGCTACGGTGGCGTTGGGGTCGATGAGACCGTCAACCAGTTCGTCGATGCGCATTTCATCGGCTTCGACCTTCGCTGCCATCTCGATGATGTTGGCGATCGTTGTCGGGCAGGCGGAGATCGCCTGCACCATGTGCTTCAGGCCATCCTCGATGCGTTTGGCAATTTCGATCTCGCCTTCGCGGGTCAGCAGTTCGACCGAACCCATCTCGCGCATGTACATGCGCACTGGATCGGTCGTGCGTCCGAATTCGGAGTCGACCGTGGACAAGGCCTGTTCCGCCTGCTCCTCGACCTCCTCGTCGTCTGCCGCCACGGTCGCCGTATCCGACATCAGCAGGTCTTCGGCCGCCGGGGCTTCATCGAAGACCTGGATGCTCATGTCGCTGAAGGTGGAGATGATCGTTTCGATGCTCTCCGCGTCGACGACGTCATCCGGCAGGTGGTCGTTGATCTCGGCGTAGGTGAGGAACCCCCGCTCCTTGCCCAGCTTGATCAGGTTCTTCAGGCGCGTCTTGCGCGCTTCGGCGTCAAGGGGGGCGGGGGCTTCGGTCAGCGCGCCCTGGAGCAGCGCCTTTTCGGCGGCCTTCTCCTTGGCTTTGCTGATACGAGCCTTCGAGGCTTCCTTGACGGTGTCTGTTGCCTTAGCCATGACCGCGATCCATATAATTGGAGAAAACCGTAAATTGTATCATAACTTAGCTTCGATTGCCCCGCTTGCCGACAATGTCGATATAGGCCTGTTTCTCCTCGGGTGTCAGCCCGGTGACCCCGAGTTTCTGTACCTTGGCCTGCAACTCGGAAAATGCGCGCTTCTGATCGCCTTCCTGCAGTTTTTCGAGTATTGCGCGAAATTCTGCTTCTGCCTCACCTTCGTCAAACGGATGGTCAAGAAGTTCCGAAGCGAACCTTTCCACCAAAGACGCTTCCGGCCGGCCGCGTATCTGTTCGCGCAGATACGCGTAACCCGAAACATTGGGGTGGGCGGCGACGAGGTCATGCAAAAGGATTAGAAGCGGGCGCTCGGCCGTGTCCGGCAGCCGGTCCACCGGCAACCCTCTGGCCAGCGCCGGCTTGTGTAGAACGATGCGCAGCAGGTTGCGGGTCAGCGATGGGGCGGGGCGCCTGGCCTTGGCCGGGGCGGTGGGCGCATAGGATTTCAGATCGCACAGGCGTTCGACCTCGCTCTGGGCAAAGCCGCTGGCTTCGGCCAGGCGTTTGACCAGTTGCAGGCGCAGCAGCGGGGTTGGCAGCCTGAGCAACAGGGGCTTGGCTTCGTAGATCAGTTGCGCCTTGCCTTCCGAACTGGTCAGGTCGCAGCGCTGGGCGAGTTCGCGCAGCAGAAAGTCGGAGAGCGGCATGGCCTGCTTGACCAGACGATCGAACTCATCCTTGCCACGGGCGCGGATATAGCTGTCGGGGTCGTCCCCCTGCGGCAGGAAGACGAAGCCGAGGCGCTTGTTGTCGGCCAGCGCCTCCAGCGAGTTTTCGAGGGCCCGCCACGCTGCCTTGCGTCCGGCATTGTCACCATCGAAACAGAAAACGATGCGGTCGACCTGCCGCAGCAGCTTGTTTACGTGCGTCGCCGTGGTCGCCGTGCCGAGCGTCGCGACAGCATTGCCGACCCCGTTCTGGGCGAGGGCCATGACATCCATGTAGCCTTCGGTGACGATGGCGGTATCGGTATCGCGCAGGGCCTGACGGGCCTGGGGCAGGCCGAACAGTTCGCGGCCCTTCTCGAAGAGCGGAGTTTCCGGCGAGTTCAGGTATTTCGGCTCACCCTGGTCGATGATGCGTCCGCCGAAGGCGATGATGTCGCCCTTGGGGTTGATGATCGGGATCATCAGGCGGTCGCGGAAGCGGTCGTAGCGTCGGCCCGCCTCGTTGTCGATGACCAGCCCAGCGATCTTCAGTTCTTCGGCGTTGTAGTCGGAAAAAACCGGCTGCAGGTTCTGCCAGCCGTCGGGCGCGTAGCCGATACCGAAGCGGGCGGCCACTTCTCCGGTCAACCCGCGTTTTCGGCAATATTCGATGGCGCGCGGCGCGGCCTTGAGCTGATCCTTGTAGTACTGCGCGGCGCGGGCCATGACGTCGATCAGGGCGCGTGTCTGGCCCGGCTTCTCGTCGCTGAAGCCGCGCCCCTCGCTTTCCGGCACCTGCATGCCGGCGCGACTGGCCAGTTCCTTGACGGCATCGATGAAGCCGACGCCCTGGTATTCCATGACGAAGCCGATCGCCGTGCCATGGGCGCCGCAGCCGAAGCAGTGATAGAACTGCTTGGTCGGGCTGACCGTGAACGACGGCGACTTCTCGCTATGGAACGGGCAGCAGGCTGCGTAATTGGCCCCCGACTTTTTCAGCGGGACGTAGCTGTCGACCAGGTCGACGATGTCGACCCGCGCCAGCAGGTCCTGGATGAAGGAGTCCGGGATCACGCCCGCTTAGCCGGCAAGCGCGGCCTTGACCAGTTTCGATACTTCCGCCATGTCGGCTTTGCCGGCGAGGCGCAGCTTGAGGACGGCCATCAGCTTGCCCATGTCGGCCGGGCCGGTGGCGCCGGTCTCGGCCACTGCTGCGGCAACAGCGGCGGCGGTATCGGCGGCGCTCATTTTTTCCGGCAGGTAGGCGGCGAGGACGGCGATCTCGAATTGTTCGGCATCGGCAAGCTCCTGACGGCCGGCGGCTTCGTACTGGGTGACGCTGTCCTTGCGCTGCTTGGTCAGCTTCTCGATGACGGCGACGACCGCGGCATCGTCGAGTTCGCCGCGTTCATCGACCTCCTTCTGCTTGATGGCGGCGAGCAGCAGGCGAATCGCACCCAGGCGGGCCGATTCCCTGGCCTTCATGGCCGTTTTCATGTCTTCGATAATGCGTGTCTTGAGGCTCATTTGGCTTTTCTCAAACAAAAAAGCCGCCTGCTGAGTGGCGGGCGGCTTCCTGGGTTCACTGAACGGTCTGGATCAGTACATTTTCGGCGGCAGGGTCAGACTGCGGAGGCGCTTGTGCTGGCGCTTGACGGCGGCTGCCGCCTTGCGCTTGCGCTCGGCGGTGGGCTTTTCGTAAAACTCGCGAGCGCGCAACTCGGTCAGGAGGCCCGTCTTTTCGACAGTGCGCTTGAAGCGGCGGATCGCCACCTCGAACGGCTCGTTTTCCTTGACACGAATGTTCGGCATATAAATCACCCCCTTCCGTCAGGCGCCTGCCAGGTCAAGTAAACGGCAGTGCGCGCAAATTGGTATCCGCCTGCTTGCGGAAAGCCGACCAGTATACGGTAGAAATCCCCTTCGTCTCAAGTGGTAAAATGCGCGCCGATGCTAGTCCTCGGTGTTGAATCCTCCTGCGACGAAACCGGTATCGCGCTCTACGACAGCGCGGCCGGCCTGCTGTCGCACGCGCTGCATTCGCAGGTGGCGATGCATGCCGAGTACGGCGGCGTCGTGCCGGAACTGGCGTCGCGCGACCACATCCGGCGCGTCGTGCCCCTGTTGCGGTCGACCCTCGAAAATGCCGGAAAATCGCTGGCCGACATCGACGCCATCGCCTACACGCGCGGCCCCGGACTGTCCGGGGCGCTGCTCGTCGGTTGCGCGTTCGCCGAAGCGCTGGCGGTGGCGCTCGCCAGGCCGACCATCCCGGTGCATCACCTCGAAGGCCATCTGCTGTCACCGCTGCTGTCGGCCGCTCCGCCGGAATTTCCCTTCGTCGCGCTGCTGGTGTCCGGCGGCCACACCCAGCTGATGCGGGTTGCCGGCGTCGGTGACTACGAACTGCTCGGCGAAACGCTCGACGATGCGGCTGGCGAGGCCTTTGACAAGAGCGCCAAGCTGCTCGGCCTGCCCTATCCGGGCGGCGCGCTGCTCTCGCGGCTGGCGGAAAGTGGCACACCCGGCGTTTACGAGCTGCCGCGGCCGATGCTGCATTCCGGCGACCTCGCCTTCAGCTTTTCCGGCCTCAAGACGGCGGTGCTGACGCTGGTGCGCGAGCACGCCGATGCGCTGACCGAGCAGTTCCGGGCCGATGCGGCGCGCGCCTTCCAGGAAGCCATCGTCGAGGTGCTGGTGAAAAAATCGCTGCAGGCGCTAAAGTGGACCGGCCTGCGGCAACTGGTGGTGGCCGGCGGCGTCGGCGCCAACCGGCAGTTGCGGGCGACCCTCGACGACGAGGCGAGACGCAAGCGTTTCCGCGTCTACTACCCGGAACTGGAATTCTGCACCGACAACGGGGCGATGATCGCGCTGGCCGGTTGCCTGCGCCTTCAGGCCGGCACACCGGGGAAGACGGCCGGCGAATTCGCGGTGCAGCCGCGCTGGCCGCTGATGGCGGCGGGCGCCGGCAGCAGATAAAAAAATCGACCATTTTTCGCAGTCGACCGCAGCGATCCCCTTTTTCTTCTTTTTCCCGAGTTTCGGGCAGCCCTTACACGGCGGCGTCGACTTGCAGCATTTCTTGCTCATCGTCCTTCAGTTCCTGGGGGCCACCCAGCACGCGGGCGGTGAATTCTTCGCGGGTCGGGAGTGGCATGCGGTATCGGGTGCCCGTCGGGGAAAGTGACGGGCGGATCAGAAGTTGTCGGCAAGCCCGGCGAGGATGTCGATGTAATTCTCCCAGGCCAGTTCGTCGTGGATGAGGTGCTGAATGAGTCGGGAAATCATGATGCCCTCCGGACTGAAGGCAGATCGCCGCCGGCGACCTGGTGAAGGCATTCTAGGGGCGAATCGGGAAGCGTTCCAATCGACAAGCGGTATCGCTGCGATTGGGGCCGGCTATGGCCGCCTGCCAGCGGATGCCGGACCGCGCCGGCGCCGCGCTCAGTGCTTTTTCTTGCTGCCGATCCGGCTTTCCTGGCCGGCCAGCAGGCGCTGGAGGTTCTGCCAGTGCTTGCCGATCAGCGCCAGCGCGAGAACGCCGACGACCAGCGTCCGGCCGTCGCCGCCATGCATCAGCACTTGGTAGACCGGCGCGAGAGCTGCGGCGAGGACGGCGGCGAGAGACGAGTAGCGGAAGGCGAAGGCGACGAACAGCCAAGTGCCGAGGACGGCCAGGCCGAGCAGCGGATCGAGGGCGAACAGCACGCCGCCGGCGGTGGCGACGCCCTTGCCGCCGCGGAACTTGAGGAAGACCGGGAACAGGTGGCCGAAGAAGACGGCCAGCGCGACGAGGCCGACGACGCTGTCGGCGAAGCCGGCCTGCTGGGCGGCGAAGACCGCCAGCCAGCCCTTGAGGGCATCGCCGATCAGGGTCAGCAGGGCCGCCTTCTTGTTGCCGCTGCGCAGCACGTTGGTGGCGCCGGGGTTGCCCGAGCCGTAGCTGCGCGGATCGGCCAAGCCGAAAATCTTCGACGAGATCATCGCGAAGGGCACGGAGCCGAGCAGATAGGCAGCGAGGACGGCGAGGAACGGGGCGAAGGCGGTTTGCATGGGTGGCTGGTGGCGCTGGGGTACAATCGCGGCGGATTTTACACCTCTGCTGCGGTCGACCGCCCCATGGACATCATTTTCATCGAAGAACTGCGCGCCGAAA
>DAOMFF010000052.1:3845-7926 GCA_035429665.1 Azonexus sp. | reverse complement strand
GAGGAGGGCTGCGGGCTGGTGTAAACGCTGTTTCCGCCGAACCCTGTTTTGCCCAAGTTGCACGACACTCTCCTGGCCCAGCCCGCGTTAGGGAAGCCCTGCCAAATAAATGAGTGACGCACTCTTTGCGTCCCCGTACGTGAGCGGGCATGTTCAAAAGGCCTCGGTCTTCCCTGGAACTCGAGGGGTCTGAGCAGCGGCTTCAACTTGTTGCACTTCGGATTTGAAACGGACTACCATAAGCCCGGAGCGGGCATCCTGTTGACCACGCGCGCCGCCAGCCCGCCCCGAGGATGGCCGGCGCATGAACAGAGAATGGAAAGGTCACCCCATGCCTACTCGCACATTCAGCAATCGTACCTTTGACGCACGGCCGGACCGCATCGACCTGCGCGACCGGACTTACCTGCCGAAGCTGGTCAGCTTGCCGCCGGTGTGGCCGACCGCCGAACAGATCAGGAACTATCTTCCGGCTTATGCCAAAACGCTGGTTCTCGACCAGGGGCAGGAAGGCGCGTGCACGGGTTTCGGTCTGGCGGCCGTGATCAATTACCTTCAGTTCAAGAACAACGGCTATCAGGTCCAGGGTGTGAGGCCGGTGAGCCCGCGCATGCTTTATCACATGGCGAAGCTTTACGACGAGTGGGCCGGCGAGGATTACGAGGGATCGAGCAACCGTGGGGCGATGAAGGGTTGGTATCGGCATGGCGTGTGCACCGAGGCCCTGTGGCCCTACCGCGACAAGCAGGGCAAGGTTGTCTTTATGTCGCCCGCTGACGGCTGGGATCAGGATGCCAGCGAGCGGCCGCTAGGGGCCTATTACCGCATCGACAAGCGAAGTATCAGCGACATGCAGTCAGCGATTTGCGAAGTTGGCGCAATCTACTGTTCGGCCGATGTGCACAAGGGCTGGTTCATGAAGAAGACAGCCAGTCTGAAGATTATCAAGCGCGACCCGACCAAGGCCGGCGGCCATGCCTTCGCCATCGTCGGTTACAACGAGGATGGCTTCATTGTCCAGAACTCCTGGGGCCCGGACTGGGGCTACCATGGCTTCGCCATCCTCGGCTACGAAGACTGGGTCGCCAGCGGTAGCGATGCGTGGGTTGCCGTTTTCGGGGCGCCGATGCGCGTCGCCGCCGGGTCAACCGCCTTCAGCAACCGTGGCCTGCAGGAGGTGGCGCTGCCGGCCGGTTCGTCGAGCAGCGGCAGGAATTTTGCCTACAAGAACGACAAGGTCCGCCCACTGAGCGAAAGCGATGCCTACCTGCAGACTGTCGTCCTGGGCAACAACGGGGTACCGATCAATCGCATCGTCATCGCCGAGAACGCCGAACGGGCGGTCGAACACGTGTGCTTTGCGCGACCAAAGCAGTGGTTCGCTGCCCTGCCGGCCGACCAGCCGCGCAAGCTCGCCGTCTATGTGCATGGCGGGCTCAATAATGAGGAGGACTCGCTGCGGCGCATCCGCATCATGGCCCCCTATTTCCGGGAGAATGGCATCTATCCGCTGTTCATCACCTGGAAGACCGGCGCCCTGGAGAGCATCGGCGGCATTCTCGAAGACTCGTTACCGGATATTTTCAAATCACTGCCGTCGCAACGCGACGCCGGGATCGTCGACAAGCTCGCGGAAGCCCTCGGTGAAGCGCGTGACCGTACGATCGAGGTGGCCAGCGAGAAGATCCTGGTCCGGTCGCTCTGGTCGGAAATGAAACAGAACGCCGCCGCCGCGGCGCAGAGCGGGGCCGGACTGTCCATGCTGGCCGCGCATCTGCTCGCCCTGAAAAAGCAATTTCCGAATCTGGAAATCCACCTGGCTGGCCATTCAGCCGGCTCTATCGTCCTCGGACACCTTTTCGGGCTTTTCGACAAGAAACTCGCGGCCGCCAGCCTGTCCCTGTTCGCTCCCGCTTGCACGCTCGACTTTGCCGTTCGCCAGTACGGCGCGGCGATCAGCGACGGCAAGCTGAAGCCCGACACCGTTCACGTTGACATCATGAACGACGAGCGGGAACTCGCCGACACTGTCGGCCCCTACGGCAAGTCACTGCTTTACTTGGTCAGCAGAGCCCTCGAAACACGCCGCAAGACGCCGTTGCTGGGCATGGAATGGTCGTGGCGGACGCAGGGAATGCCGCAGGACCAGTGGTCGGCCGACGAGGATTCCAGCAAGGCACTTGAATCCTGGCCCAAGCTGGCGAGCAACATGAGCCTGCGTCTGCATGACAAGAAGCGTGAATACATATCGACGGGGGCGGGAAAGATCAAGCTTGCGCACGGATCGTTCGACAACGATATCGAGGTCGTCGCCCAAATGCTGGAACGAATGCGCGGTGGACCGCTGCTCGCCAAGGTGGAGAATCTGGCTTATTGAGGACGCACTTGGCTGACAGGAGGCGGCTTGCGGTGAGCGCCAGGGACGAAGCATCGGCGGCAGCTTCGCCGGCGTCTTGCCGACCTCCTGGCGTGATGACCTTCAACGCACGAGGATGCCCTCGACGCGGCTGGCGAAGCGGCGCACCTGGCTGGCGCTCGGTACACTCTCGAAAGCAGCAAGGTGCTCTTTCCATGCCTCGTGCAAAGCAGCCGATCGCGCCGCGGCTGACGGGTCAGTCGGCGTGTCGCCGGAGGCTTCGTTAAAGCCCGCGCCAAAGTCCCTTCGCTCCAGCCACGCTTCGATCTCCCCGGTCGGCGCGCGGCCTTCGTGCTCGGCCGACGCGAGGGCGTTTTCGAGTTCGCCCAACGATGCCGGATCGAGGTGATGCATCGCGGCCAGCGCGACCAGCGATTCATCGCGCGCGGCATCGGCCGCGTTTGCCTGCTGTTCGTATGCCGCGAAAAGGCGTGCCCGGTTGTAGAAGCGCTTCACGTGGCGCGGCGTCGGATCGTAGCTGACGACCACTAGATTCCAGATCTTCAAGGCGCGCATGAAGCGGTCGGAATCTTCGGCGCGCAAGGCGCCGCCGAGCGCGAGGACGACCTTGTCGCGATGGCGTCGCAGGCAGTTCAACGACACCCCGGCGAGCGCCAGCAGCACAGTCGCGCCCAGCCAGCCGAAGGGAGGCACGGTGGGCGGCGTCGGCATGAGACCGATGGCTGTCGGCTGACTGATCCGCGCGGACAGGAGCGTGTTGCCGGATTTCACGAGGTCCGGTTGTTTCTGTTGAGCGACCTCGCCGACGACGGCGGGCGGCGCCGCAAGAACCGTTAGCGCCTGGCGGTGGCGGTGTCTACTGCGGCACTCGGTCACGCCTGGAGAATACTGGCGCGGACGTCAGCCAGCGGCCAAGACCGGCAATGCAGATCACCGTCGCAGGTGACTCGAATCCGATACCGGGAGGTCCTTCGACGCCGTCCCGGGCGTTGCTGAACGTGGCTGATTCGCGCTGTGCTAATCTGGGCTAGCAGTTTGCCCACCGGGAGGGTGGGCTCATCAAGCAAGCGTGATTCACGAGCTTCCAAATCCTGGTCAAGGAGATCTGTCGTTCATGACGAAAAAAGCACGTAAACGACCAACTTCAGCGAAAGAGAGCGCGAAGCGGATCAAGGCAAAGGTCCTCGCGAGGAAATCTGGGAAAGGTCCGAGCATACCGGACCTGACCGATGCGCTGGCCGCCGCCATGGCAAGTTTGAAGGCAGCGCAGATCTCCAGGTTGCTGGGCGCTGCGGTTCCGGGCGGCATTCATGACGAGGCCGAAGCTTGTCAGGCCGCAGCCAGGAAGAAGAAGGCCCGGAAGGCGCAGAAGGAAAAGCCCAGAGGCAAGCCGGAAAGCCGGCAGAGAAGAAAGACAGGGGAGCCGAGAAGCGAGCAATGAAGGAAGCCGGGCAGGCGATCCCCGCTGGCGAAGGTGATCGCGGGTAGCGCATGGCGCCGATGCGGCGTTGTACACAAAAAAGAGCGGCCCGCGGGCCGCTCTTTTTCTGCCAAATCGTCGTATCAGTTCTACTTCTCGGCAGCGGGCTTGGCGGCGGCAGCGGGCTTGGCGGCGGCAGCGGGCTTGGCGGCGGCAGCGGGCTTGGCGGCGGCAGCGGGCTTGGCGGCGGCAGCGGGCTTGGCGGCGGCAGCGGGCTTGGCGGC
>DAOMFF010000052.1:0-3606 GCA_035429665.1 Azonexus sp. | reverse complement strand
CAGCGGGCTTGGCGGCAGCAGCGGGCTTGGCGGCAGCAGCGGGCTTGGCGGCAGCAGCGGGCTTGGCGGCAGCCTTTTCCGGCTCGGCCTTCTTGCTCACCAGGACGGCCTTCAAAACGGATCCGCCCGAGAGCTTGGAAAACTTGGCCGCTGCCTTCTTGATCTTTTCACCGCTAGCAAGGTCACGGCCTTCGCGGGCCACGCGCATGACCGACTTGAAGGTATCAAAGCCGATCAGCGCGACGGACTCGCCCTTGGTAATCGCAGCGGTGATGATGTCGACCAGACCATCGATCGCGCTTGCGGCTTGCGCCTTCGACAGTTCCGCACGCGCGGATAGCGCTTCAATCAGTTCGTCTTTGTTCATGGGTACTCCTCCTCTTGTGGTAGAAGGCGCGATTCTGCCATTTATATGCAGGTGGCTACAACTGATTCTTTGAATCGATCGATTCAGCCGAAAGCGGGCTGGCGACGCAGGCATCCCGTCCTGCAGATTCGCGTCGCTATCGGGATCGGTCTTGCGTCCGGTGTCCCGGCAGGCGGCAGAGGCGGGCCTTGATTATTATTTGGGGCAACGTCTTGAACCAATAGCGACAACAGGCAATCAGAATCCTTAGGGTGCCACGAGCCGGGTGTGGTCAGGTGGCAAGTGCATCGGATTCTCCCGGTCAATTTGAATTGTCAATACATGAGAGGCCAACCATGAACTCCATCCCCACCATTCGTCGTTTTGTGCCCGGTATCGTCGCCGCTGCGACCCTTGCCTTGTCCGCCTTCTCAATATCTGCGACAGCCGATGAACTGCTTTTCAAGCTATCGGGGGACGCGGAAGTGCCGCCGGTTGCCACCACAGCTTCAGGCACCGGCACGATCACCATCAATCCGGATATGACCGTCAGCGGGAAGGTCACCACTTCCGGGGTTGCTGCCACGATGGCGCATATCCATGTTGGCAAGGCCGGGGCCAATGGAGCGGTCGTCGTCACCTTGGCGAAGAGCGGCGATAACGTCTGGCTGGTGCCGGATGGAACCAGGTTGAGCGAAGCCGCGTATCAATCCTACAAGGCCGGCGAGCTCTACGTGAACGTTCATAGCGCGGAACACAAGGCTGGCGAGATTCGCGGCCAGTTGAATCCACCGAAGGCGTCGGCCTACTGAAGAACAAGGAATGCGGGCAGCGTTCCGCCCGGTTCAGCCCTTGACGTGCAGGCCGCACTCCTTGGATTCCGGTGATTCCCACCACCAGCGCCCGGCGCGGATGTCCTCGCCGGGCGAGATGGCGCGCGTGCAGGGGGCGCAGCCGATGCTCGGGTAGAACTTGTCGTGCAGCGCGTTGTACGGCACGGCGTTCTGCCTGATGTAGGTCCAGACTTCCTTCTCGGTCCACTCGGCAAGCGGGTTGAACTTCTCCAGGCCGTTGCCCGCGTCGTATTCGCGTAGCGGCAGGCCGTCGCGGGTGGCCGCCTGTTGGGCGCGCAGGCCGGTGATCCAGGCGCGCTTGCCGGCCAGCGCGCGCTGCAGCGGCTCGACCTTGCGGATGGCACAGCACGCCTTGCGCAGCGTGACCGAATCGCGGAAGGCGTTGATACCCTGGTTGCGCACGTAGGTTTCGACATCGTCGGCGCGCGGAAAGAATATCATCAGCTTGTGCCCGTAGTGTTTCTCGACGGCGCCCATCAGTTCGTAGGTTTCCGGCGGCAGACGGCCGGTATCGAGGCTGAAGATGTCGATCGGCAAGCGCGCCTTGAGAATCAGGTCGGTCAGCACCATGTCCTCGGCGCCCAGGCTGTTGGCGAAGGTGGCCGGGCCGAAGTCATGGGTGATGGCGGCGAGCAGTGCCTCGACCTCACTGGTCCTGGCGGTGACGCTGGCCGACAATTCGGGCGTGATGTTGAGCAGGCTCGGGGTCATCGCTCTGGTTCAGGCGGCGCGGCGGCGAAAACGCGGTTGCGGCTGGCTGGTCGAGGTCTGGTAGTTGGCGCTGAACGTCGAAAAGCCGTGCTCGATCGCGTAGATCGCATTCTTGTCGCCCTTGAGGGCGTAGGCATCGAAACCGACCCGCTGCATGTAAAAAAGCTGGTCGTGCAACACGTCGCCGACGGCGCGCAGCTCGCCCTGGTAGTGGTAGCGCTGGCGCAGCAGGCTGGCGCTGGAATAGCCGCGGCCATCGACGAATTTCGGGAAATTCACGGCAATCACGATGAAATAGTCGAGGTCGGCGGCGATGTCCTCGACACGGTCGTCCGGTTGCAGCAGCAGGCCGATGCGTTTGTGGGTGGAGACGATTTCGTCCTTGCGTGCCAGCCAGATGGCGAGCGGGAAGATGATGTCGCCGGCGGGTAGGACGACGCTTTCCGGCATTTCGCCATCGGCCATTTCGAGGGTTTTCCAGGTGTCGACCGCGACAGCCTGGTTGCTGATCAGTTGCGCCATCATGCGGCCTCCAGTTCCGCAACCCTGGCCTTGCCGTGGGCGCGGCCTTCGTAAACGCGGTTTTTGAACGGGTCGATGCCGATGCGATCGAAGGTGTCGAGGAACGACTCGTCGGCATGACGGCTGGCGAGGTAGACCTTGATGATCTTGTCGATCACATCAGGCATTTCGTCGGCCGAGAACGACGGACCGACGACCTTGCCGAGCTTGGCGTCGTTGCCCTGGCGGCCGCCCAGCGTGACCTGGTAGAACTCGGAATCGTTCTTGTCGACGCCGAGCACGCCGATGTGGCCGACGTGGTGGTGGCCGCAGGCGTTCATGCAGCCAGAGATGTTGAGGTCGACCTCGCCGATGTCGAACAGGTAGTCGAGATCGTCGAAGCGGGCCTGGATGGCGTTGGCGATGGGAATGGACTTGGCGTTGGCGAGGTCGCAGAAATCGCCGCCGGGACAGCAGATGATGCCGGTCAGCAGGCCGGTGTTGGGCGTCGCCAGGCCGGCTTGCCTCGCTGCCTGCCAGAGGGCGTAGAGATCCGCCTTGCGCACGTCGGCGAGGATGATGTTCTGCTCGTGCGAAATGCGCAGTTCGCCGAAGCTGTAGCGGTCGGCCAGGTCGGCGACAAGATCCATCTGCGCGGCGCTGATGTCGCCCGGCGGCACGCCATGCCTTTTCAGCGACAGGGTGACGGCCGCGTAGCCGGTCACCTTGTGCGGGTGCGTGTTGCGGTCGACCCAGCGGGCGAAGGCTTTTTCAGCGTGGCGGTGCTGTTCGAAAGCGAGGTCGTGGTCGGGCAGGGTGTCGTAGTCGGGAGCGCCGAAGCACGCGGCGACGCGGTCGAGTTCGGCTTGCGTAATGGTTGCCGGGCCAGCGACGAGGTGCGTCCATTCCGCCTCGACCTGGCGCGCGAACTCCTCGACGCCGAGCGACTGCACGAGGATCTTGATGCGCGCCTTGTAGGCGTTGTCGCGGCGGCCGAAGCGGTTGTACACGCGGAGAATGGCTTCGCAATAGGTCAGGATGTGCTGCCAGGGCAGGAATTCGCGGACGATCTGGCCGCGAATCGGGGTGCGCCCGAGGCCGCCGCCGACGATCACGGCGAAGCCCGTTTCGCCGTCCTGCTGCTTGAGATGCAGGCCGATGTCGTGGAACCAGGTCACGGCGCGGTCTTCCTTT
>DAOMFF010000051.1:0-7985 GCA_035429665.1 Azonexus sp. | reverse complement strand
GCATCGGTACCGGACCGGTGGTCGCCGGGGTGGTCGGCAAGAAGAAGTTCATCTATGACGTCTGGGGCGATACCGTCAATCTGGCCAGTCGCATCACCAGCGAAGGCGTGCCGGGAATGGTGCATGTTGACGAGACGACCTATCGGCGCCTAGCGGACCGCTTCGAGTTCCGCGAACCGCAGATCATCCACCTCAAGGGCAAGGGAAACACGCCGGTCTACCGGCTGGTCGGTCCGTTGTCGGGTCAGCCTGTGGAAGCGCCGGCGGTCACGTCCGGGGCGCCAGCGTGAAGACAACCGAACCGGGCCGGTTTTCGGCAAGGTCAAGGCGGTAGCCGGTTTCATCGGCCTGTCTGGCCGCATGGTAGAGACCGATGCCCAGTCCGGATGCCGACTGGACCGGCGCCCGAAACAGCGAGTCGGCAACCGATAGCGAAATGGCTTCCCCGGTGTCGCGCACGGTAAGAACCGTGTTGTCACGGTCGACCGTCAGTTTGGCCGATATTTCGATTCCGCTTTCGTGTTGGCGCTTGGTCAATGCGTTCTGCAACAGATTTTCGGCAATGCTGTCGAACAGCGCGCTTGGCACCTCTGCCTCTCCAGTCGGGCCGTTCCACTCGATGTGATCGGCGGTGTGGCGATCCTGCAGATGCGCCCACCACTCGGAAGTGGAAATGTTGCCGCTGTCGTCGGCCTGTGGGCGCTGTAACTTGTCCAGGGTTGACTTGAGACGTTCCGCAATCTGCGGCAACTGGCGGGCCAGCAGTTGTGCCAGGGCTTCCGGGTCGCCTGGCTGGGCTGCGGCATAACAGAGGGTGTGCAATGACTGCAGCAGATTCTTGACGTCATGGGTCACGCGGGCGCCGGTTTCATAGACCGCCTGCAGATAACTCATGCGCTGCAATTCGTGGGTCTGGAACTTCACAAGGTAAAACTCGGTGGCCAGGCGCAGCACCCATTCGACATGCCAGCGCATTGCCGGCGATGGGGCATAGCGGAAATACACTGCAAGCAGGACCTTGTCCCGGCGATATTCCTGGGTGTGCGGCGATGTTTCGCCAAACTTGCCGGATTCCGAGTCCGCTTGCCAGCGGCAGCCGACCACCCAAGGCATGCGATCCAATTGTTCGGCGATGGTGGCGAGGAAGCGCACCGGGTGGCTTTCGCGCTCGCTGGTTTCGGCAAGCTGGATCAGCCATTGCTCAAGCGGCAGGCCGACCGAGAGCAGGTAGCGCGAGAGGGCCGAGCCAATCCCGGAAAAGCCGCCGCGCGGATTCCACGCCCAGGCCAGCACGAGCAGGGCAGCGGCAATCGCCAGCGAAGTCTGCACCAGCGCTTCGACGTAGCTAATCCCGGATACGAAAGTGACGGCCAGTGCGCCGAGCACGAAGACGGCAAGCGCCAGAAACACCAGCATTCCGTAGAAAAGGTCGAACGCATCACCCGCCCGGCGACGCAGCGGGTGGGCAGGAAAGGCGAGGAGCGCACCGAGCAGCAGCGGCATGTAATAGGCGATCGTATCCTTGGGCAAGGGATCGAGAACGACCGACGGGGAGATTTCCGGAACGACGCCGAAGATGGTCAGGCAAACGAGATAGCCGAAGGCGAAGAGATAGCCGGCGCGCTCGAGGCGGTCACTGGTCCATAGCACGCGCCCGCCGATCACTGCCGCCAGCGCGCCGCACCAGATCAGCATCAGCCACGGGCTGAGCAGCCAGGTCGACGCAAGCGCGGCGGCCAGCAAAATTCCGCCCTGGCGCCGGCTCATGCGCTGCTCGCCGGCGACGAAGGGCTGCCAGAGCAGGAACAGGCCGAACGCGACGAACCACAGGATGCGCACCGCCGGCAATTTCCACCCGCCAAAGGCCAGCGCATGGAGCAGCAGGAGGTGACCGGCCAGCAAAAGGTGCGGCTGGCGCAACCACCAAGGGATGATGCTTGAGGTTTCGGTGTTCATGTTTTCAACAACTGTCCAGTTTTCGACAGGGTAAATGTAAATTTAAGGCGCTGAAACCACTATATGACCGATTTTACCGTTGGCACGGCGCTTGCTCGAATGAGTGCATTGAGACTCAAGCGGAGAAAATAATGAAAAACAGCCAAGGCGGTTTCACCCTCGTCGAGATCGCCATCGTACTGGTCATCATCGGCCTGTTGCTGGGTGGCGTGCTGAAGGGTCAGGAGTTGATCACCCAGGCCAAGATCAGGAATGTTGCCAATGACCTCAACGGGATGTCGGCGGCAGTATACGGCTATCAGGATCGCTACAAGAAGTTCCCCGGCGACGACAACGATGCCGCGACCCGGTGGACCAACCCGGCGACGGTATCGGGCGACGGTAACGGGGCGGTTGGCGCTGCCGGCCAGGCCACCGTGATCGACTGTACGACGACCGACAACGAGAACTGCCGTTTCTGGCAGCATCTCCGCTTGTCCGGGTTCGTCGGCGGTGACTCGGCGAGCAAGCTTGCGCCGCAGAATGCTGCCGGCGGCATTCTGCAGGTGCAGAATGGGGCGCTCGGCCTTTCGGCACTGACCATTTGTTCGACCAACCTGTCGGGCAAGATCGCCAACGCGATCGATGCGCAGTTCGACGACGGCAAGCCCAATACCGGCACGGTTCGCGGAACGAGCAACGTCGCGGCGCTGAATGCAGCGCCGACGGACACTGCCTATGTGGATGATGGCAGCACCGTCTATGTCGTTTGCAAGACGCTGTAAGCGCCGAATGCCCTTTGAAGCCCGCTTCGGCGGGCTTTTTCATCTTCTGAGCAGCCGCTCCTCGGCGGCGGTGACTGCTTCCGAGTCGCCGAGAACGACAACGACATCGCCTTCCAGAAGGCGGGTTTCGGGGGCCGGCTCGACCGCGCGGATGCCGCGGCGGCGAATGGCGCTGACCTCGCAGCCCAGTTGAGCGAGATGCAATTGGTTCAGCGTCATGCCGATGGCTGCCGCGCCGCGGGTCAACCATACCGAGTGCAGGCGCGGCTGAATTTCCTCGTCGTCGTCACGGTCAGATCTGCCGTAGAAGAAGCCACGTAGCAGCCGGTAGCGTTCCGTACGGGTTTGCCGGATGCGCCGCAGGACACGGCTGAGCGGTATGCCCATCAGCACTAGGGCATGCGAGGCGAGCATCAGGCTGGCTTCCAGGGTTTCCGGCACGACTTCCGCGGCACCCGCGCTGGCCAGTCGCCCCATGTCACGTTCGTCAGCGGTGCGGACGACGACGGGCAAGTCCGGGCGCAACTCCTGAACGTGGTGCAGTACCTTTTCGGCAAGCGGCGTGTCGCTCATGGTGACGATAACCACGCTGGCCCGCATCAGACCGGCGGCAATCAGCGATTCCTTGCGTCCGGCATCGCCGAAGACAACGCTTTCGCCGCCGGCCGCCGCCTCGCGGACACGATCCGGATCGAGATCGAGCGCAAAGTAATTGATCCCTTCCTGGCCGAGAAAGCGCGCCAGATACTGACCGTTGCGGCCGAAGCCGCAAAGGATCGCATGCTTTTCGGTGCTCATCGACTCGGCGGCGATCTTCGTCAGCTGCATCGAGCGCATCATCCACTCGCTGGCGACGAAGCGCATGACCAGCTTTTCGCTGTATTGAATGATGAAGGGCGCAATCAGCATGGACAAAACGAGAACCGTCAGCGCAAGTTGTTCGACGGCCTTGGGCATGTTGGCGATTTCGCCGAGAAGCACGAAGCCGAATTCGCCGCCGGCGCAAAGCCAGAGCGCCGAGCGAATGGAATTGCCCGGCGTCGATCCGAGGCGCCAGGAGAGAAGTCCGACGACCGCGGTCTTGATCACGAGCAAAATGACCAGAACCAGCAGGACCTGCCACCACAACCCGACGACGATCTGCATATCGAGCTTGACGCCGATGGTCACGAAGAACAGACCCATGAGCACGTCACGGAACGGCTTGATGTCCTCCTCCATTTGCAGGCGATATTCGGTCTCGGAAATCAGCATGCCGGCGACGAAGGCGCCGAGGGCCAGCGACAGGCCGGCCACCTCGGTCAGCGTGGCGAGGCCCAGGGTAATCAGTAGCACGTTGAGGACGAAAACCTCGGAAGACTTGGCCCGGGCGACGAAGTGGAACCACCTGCGCATCAGCTTCTGGCCAAACACCAGAATCACGGCGAGCACGACGACAGCCTTGAGCAGCGCGATGCCGAGCAGCATCGCGAGCTTTTCCGGCGGCTGCGTCAGCGACGGAATGACCACCAGCAACGGCACCACCGCAAGATCCTGAAACAGCAGCACGCCCAGGATTTCGCGGCCGTGCGCCGTGTCGAACTGCATGCGTTCGGCGAGCAGCTTGGTCAGCACGGCGGTCGAGGACATCGCGAAGACGCCGCCGAGAGCGATCCCGAGTTGCCAGTTGATGCCGGCAAGCATGACCAGGCCGGCGATCAGCAGCATGCTGACCACGACCTGCAGCAGGCCAAGGCCGAAGACGATGCGCTTCATCGCGTAGAGCTTGGGCAGCGAGAACTCGAGACCGATCGAGAACATCAGGAAGACGACGCCGAATTCGGCGAGATATTCGACGCGATGCACGTCGTCCATCAGGTTGAGCGCGTGCGGGCCGATGATGCTGCCGACCAGCAGATAGCCGAGAACCGGCGGCAGGTTGACGCGGCGGCAGATCACCACCGCCAGTACCGAGGCACCAAGAAGGAGAAGGGCAAGGGAGAGCGCGCTCAAGTGCATTTCGCCAAGTCAGGTATACTTGCACGATCATAACCGCAGCACGGCCATGAACCCAAGCCTGAAGCCCGATCAACATTTTTCGCCGGAGCGCGCCCTGGATCTCGGGCGCCAGACGCTGAGCATCGAAGCTGCCGCGGTCAACGCGCTGGCGGGCAGGATAGCCGGCGAGTTCGCGCGCGCGGTCGAGTTGATTCTCGGCTGTCACGGGCGCGTCATCGTCAGCGGCATGGGCAAGTCCGGACACGTCGCGCGCAAGATCGCGTCGACCATGGCCAGTACCGGGACGCCGGCTTACTTCGTGCATCCGGCGGAGGCGAGCCATGGCGACCTCGGGATGATCACCCGCGACGACGTCCTGCTGGCACTGTCGAATTCCGGCGAGTCCGAGGAACTGCTGCGTATCGTTCCGCTGGTCAAGCGCCAGGGCGCGCGCCTGATCGCCATGACCGGCGTGCCGACCTCGGCACTCGCCCGCGAAGCCGATGTTCATCTCGATGCCGGCGTCGAGCAGGAGGCCTGTCCGCACAACCTGGCGCCGACGGCGAGCACGACGGCAGCGCTGGCGCTTGGCGATGCGCTGGCAGTGGCGCTGCTCGACGCGCGCGGCTTCGGGCCGGACGACTTTGCCCGTTCCCATCCCGGCGGCTCGCTCGGGCGCCGTCTGCTGACCCATGTCCGCGACGTGATGCGCACGGGTGACAGCGTGCCGACCGTGGGCCCGCAGACCCGTGTCACCGATGCCATCCTCGCCATGTCGCGCGGTGGCCTCGGACTGGTCGTCGTTCTCGATGACGAAGGACGGACGCTGGGTATCTTCACCGACGGCGACCTGCGCCGCGCCTTCGAAAAGCGGATCGATCTGCGGTCGGCGCGCATCGACAGCGTCATGCATGCCGGTCCGCGGACCATCGGCCCCGACCGTCTTGCCGTCGAGGCAGTCGAGATGATGGAGCGTTACCGGATCAACGCCCTGCTGGTGGCCGATACGGATGGCCGTCTGCTGGGTGCGCTCAACATGCATGACCTGTTTACGGCCAAGGTGATCTGATGGATGCCGGGTCCCGTGCCAGCCGCGTCAGGCTGATCGCCTTCGACATCGACGGCGTGATGACCGACGGTGGTCTCTGTTACACCGACGACGGCCTTGAACTCAAGACCTTCGACGTCCAGGACGGTCTCGGCCTGAAACTCCTGCAGCGTGGCGGCATCGAACTGGCCATCGTTACCGGTCGCAGCTCGGGAGTGGTGGCTGCGCGTGCCGCAGATCTCGGCATCGAACATGTCTTCCAGGGGGTTGCCGACAAGCGCGCGACGGTTGGCGAACTGCTCGCACGGCTCGGTCTCCACTGGCCGGAATGCGCCTTCATGGGCGACGATCTGATCGACCTGCCGGTCATGATGCAGTGCGGCCTGGCAATCGCGCCGGCCAACGCGCGATCCGTCGTTCGTGAGCGCGCGCATGCGGTGACCGACAGCGCCGGTGGCCATGGCGCGGTGCGCGAGGCCGCAGAATTCATTCTCGACGCCCAAGGCAAGCTCGAAAACCTTTTTGTCGCCTACCTCGACCCGCAATGAAATTCGCCTCCGGACAGATCTTCGCGCTCGTGCTGCTGGCGTTGCTGGCCGGTGTCACGTTCTGGTTGCAGAAGGTGACGGCGCCCGTCGAGACGGTCAGGGACGGAAAATTCCGCCATGACCCGGATGTCTTCGCGGAAAACTTCATTGTCCGGACTTTTGATGAAGGGGGGCGGGTCAAATACCGTCTGACGGCACCGTACATGGAGCATTTCCCCGATGACGACAGTTCGGAACTGAAATCGCCGGTCCTGACTCAATACCGGCCGGATGCGGTAACGGTCACGACCTCCGGCAACAACGCGCGGGTGACGAGCCAGGGGGAGACCGTGTTTCTCTGGGATGACGTCAAGGCGGTTCGTTCAGCGACGAGGGACAGGCCGGCAATGGTCGCACGCATGCCCGACCTGACCGTCGAACCCGATACCGGCATCGCGTTTACCAACAGCGCGGTCGAGATTACCGAAGACCGGTCCTGGGTCAAGGGGGTGGGCATGCATGTGGACAACAATGCCTCCACCTTTGTCCTGCAATCGCAGGTCACCGGATTGTCCTATCCAAGTCGAGCAAAAAAATGAGCCGAATAACCGTCACCCTCCTGATCCTTGCCTTCCTGTCGCACCCTGTTTTCGCCGAGCGTGCCGATCGCGACAAGCCCATTCAGATCGAAGCCAGCCGCATGTCGATCGATGATGCCAAGAAGATCCAGATTCTCGAAGGCGACGTCGTGGTGATCAAGGGGACCATGGTGCTGCGCGCCGATCGCGTCGTCATTACCGAGGACCAGTACGGCTTCCAGAAGGGAACGGCGTTCGGCGGCAAGGACGGACTGGCGCGCATGCGGCAGAAGCGCGAGGGCATGGATGAATATACCGATGGCGAGGCCGAGCGCATCGAGTACAACACCAATAGCGAAATCGCCGAATTCTTTCATCGCGCCTGGGTCAAGAGCGGCCCGGATCAGGTTCGCGGGGACTACATCTGGTATGACTCGATCAGTGAAAAATATCTGGTGACGGCGGGTGAGAACCGTGACCCGAAAGCGCCACCGGCGCGGGTGCGCGCGGTTATCCAGCCCAAAAACAAGAGTGCGCAGGCGGAGCAGCCGGCCGCTTCGGGTCAGCGCCTGGAACTGAAGGGATCCAACGCGCTGGGGTCGCCGCCGGCGCGGAACTGAGCGCCTTGTCGCTGCCACAGCGCGGAATCCGGCATCGGGCGGGGAGTTCTTCCAGCAACGGCAAGTCCCTGTTTTGATACACCTCAAAATAATTTGTTGCAGTGCACCAAATTTGTTGACATCCGGCGAATCATCTCTATAATCAAGTCCATGGTGCAGTGCAGCAAACAAATTTAGATGTGCTGCGCTGCTTGTCCCCGACCTTTCGTCAATTCTTGATACAGGAGATCCCACAATGTTCACCACCCCCGAGCAATTTGCCGCCGCCAACAAGGCCACCGTCGATTCCCTGCTGTCCGTGGCCAACACCGCGCTGGCTTCCGCCGAGCGCATCGCCGCCTTGAACCTCAACACAGCCCGTTCCGTGATGGAAGATTCGGTCTCCGGCGCCAAGGCGCTGATGGGTGCCAAGGACGTTCAGGAAGCCCTGTCGATCCAGGCTTCGCTGGCCCAGCCGAATGTCGAGAAGGCCGTCGCCTACTCGCGCAGCGTCTACGAAATCTCTGCGCAGACCC
>DAOMFF010000050.1:5937-7994 GCA_035429665.1 Azonexus sp. | reverse complement strand
ACATGTCCAACAGCATGAGCAGCGTCGGCCAATCCGCCGCCGGCATCATGGTGGCAGGCCAGAACAGCGGCATGAACGCCATGGTTCAGCAGGCGGTCACCGTCCAGGCCAACCTGAACGTCGGTCGGCAGTAAGTTGTTGTGAGTCCCGGGGCCATCCGGCCCCGGGACTTTTCGCCTTTCAGGAAAGGGGAAGAACGTGAAAGCAATTACGCATTCCCGTTGTTTGATGTTGACGACCTTGCTGGGCGCCGCCCTGCTGCCGCTGCAGGTTACCGCCGAGCAGGCGGACCAGGCGCCGACGCTGCACGTAGGGGGCATGTTCGGCATTGCTGCGGTCGACGCGCGGGATCTTGCCGTTTCCCGCGGCGGCGCCGAACTCGACCTCACGCTCAACGAGGCCAAGACGACCGGGGTCGTCGGTGGGAACCATGCGTCCAACCTGTCAACGGGCAGCAACTACGTCAGCGACGGTTCGTTCGCCGGTGCGACGGGTTTCTCGACGGTGGTGCAGAACTCCGGCAACAACGTATTGATCCAGAACGCGACCGTCATCAACTTGAAGGTTCAGTGATGTTCTCCTCTGCGATCCGGGCTCTCTGCCTCTTTTCGGTGGCGGTCGGCGCGTCAGGCGCCTTGGCTGCCCCCAAGGGGTTTGTCGATCTTCCGGCGCAGGCGGGCGCTTCCTACTTGGCGCCTGTCGTCAGCATGAAGGAACAGCGTTTCCAGAAAACCCTGCATCAGCAATACGATTTCAGTTGCGGCTCGGCCGCGCTGGCCACCCTGCTCACCCACCACTACAACTTCCAGGTCACTGAGCAGGACGTCTTCCGCGAGATGTTTGCCCGCGGCGATCAGGCGAAGATCAAGAAGGAGGGTTTCTCCTTGCTTGACATCAAGAACTACCTCGCCAACCACGGCTTCGATGCCGACGGCTACGTCGCCGAGTTGGACAAGCTCGCCACTGCGAAGGTGCCGGCCATCGTCCTGATCAAGGAACAGGGCTATTTTCATTTCGTGGTGGTCAAGGGCTTGCGTGATGGGCGGGTTCTCATCGGCGACCCGTCTTCGGGTACCCGCGTAATTTCAAGGAACAAGTTCGCCGAGATCTGGGCCAACAACATCCTGTTCGTGATCAAGAACAAGCTGGAAGTGGCCCAGTTCAACGCCGACCGCGACTGGCAGGCCGCTCCCGCCAGCCCGATCGCCGCCGGCCACCATCGCAGTGGCGCCGACTACAACCTCGCCAAGCGCGGGCCTGCGGATTTCTGAGGAGATGGCAATGATCTTTTCCCGCCTACAACTCTCCAGTTTGCTCGTCGCCGGCGGCATGGCCGTGTCCGTCCACTTCCTGGCCAGCAGCCTGGAAACCCTGATCTTCGGGAATGTCATCCAGACTGCCGGTGCCGGTGGCGACGATGGAGAAAACGCTGCCAGCGTGATGCTCGCCGTCGGGCCGGACAGCCGGGCGTGTGCCGTGGCCAAGCGCCGTGCGCTCCAGGTCGCGCCGGAACTTCTGTCACTCGCCCCGTGGCCGCTCGACGACCATGCGCCGGCCGAGTGCAGCGCCGTTCCGCAAGAGTCCTTGGCCGTAGCCGATGAAGCGCTGCCGGCAGAGGTCGAAATGGCCGAGGCGTCGTCTGCCGCCACTCTGGCTGACGCCGTCCTGGCTGAATTGGCGGGCGCCGAAAAACCACTCGCGAAGAAATCGCCGGGGCATACGGCGAGGACGCTCGACGCAGCCAATGTCCTGGGCCAGCAAGTGGCTGCCTTGGACACGGCCGCGCTCGACGAAGTACGTGGCGGCTTCGAACTCGAAGGTAGCAGTCTCAAGTTCTCGATTGGTATCGAACGTGCCGTTTACATCAACGGCAACCTGGTCGCCACCAACGTGCTCAACCTCAAGGATCTCCAGTCGTCGGCTGGGGGCACGAGCGTGGCGGCGGCATCGCCGGCCGCTCCCGCGGGCGCGCTGGTCGTCCAGAACGGCCCCGCCGGCAGCAACTACGTCGCCCCGCAGGTTGCCCAGAACCCGACAGCGACGGTCATCCAGAACTC
>DAOMFF010000050.1:0-5837 GCA_035429665.1 Azonexus sp. | reverse complement strand
CCAAGCGAGGTTGAAGGTGTCAGGCGCTGCGAGTAGCCGAGTAGCAGCGTTCCCAACTGGATGCGCGAGGCATTGATCGCGTCCACCCCGTTGATCTTGGTCTTGCCAACCGAAGCGCCATCGTAACCCAGGCTGAACGACGACTTCTCGTTGAGCGCCAGACCCATGCCGAAGTTGAATCCGAAGACATCGCCTGGATCGACGTCACCGACAGCTATTTGCCCCTGGGTGGTATTCGCCGTCACCCCGGAGCGCGAGAGATTGAACTGATAGTTCAATCCGCCGAAGAAGACTGCGGGGTCGGTCGGGTAAAGGACGGTCAGCCCCGGTTGAATTGTGTAGAAGCCCGAACCCGTCGGCAACTCCGTCTCGATCCGGTTGGTGATCAGTTCCGGCGCCTGCGTGGTGTCCGTCAATACCTCGAACGGATCCTTGCCCGTGCGGCTCTTGAAGCGCAGGCTGCCGATGTAAACGGGCTTGTCGACACTTGTATCGTTGAACTGGTAGCGCGCTGTCGCCTCGACGTCGCCAATGCCTTGACCGGTACTGTTGAAGAGTTCGTCGCGGCCGGCGCCCAGATTCAGCGGGCGGGTCAGTTGATCGTCCGAGCGATAGACCAACGGCACCTTGGCCTCGAGTTCCATGCGGTTGGTTACGCCCCAGCGACCCGTGAAGTTGGCGACAGTCGAATTGCGCCTGACCTCGCGCACATCGATGAGGCCGATCGTTATCGCCGGAATGATGGTGTAGCCGACCAGGGAGACGCGATTGCTTGACGAGTACGAGTACTGTATGCCCGTCTCGAAGGAGAACTGACCGGCAGGCGTCAGCACGCCCGGCTGTTCGAAGATCTGCGCCACCTGCTGTACCCGCTCCGGGCGGCTCTCGCCGACCGTCGCCGGTTGTTGCGCGGCGGCGGTAGCCTGCGGAACCGGTGCCGCCGGCGCTGCCTGTGCCACCTGCGCCGGCTGTGCTTCCTTGCCCTTCGCTGGAGTGGCGGCCGCCGCCGTCTTGGCCGGCACATCGACACCGAGCGCCTGCTGGATATTCTGCAACTTGGCATCGGTATCCGCCAGTTGCTTCTTGAGTGCTTCCATCCGCTTGGCCTGTTCATTGACCTTGGCCTTCAGCGCCTTGGCCTCGGCCGCCGAGATCTCCGCCCCCTGGGCGAATCCGCTGAAAGCAATCGCCAAAGCCGCAGCGACGCCGGTAGCCCGCGACGGCATGTGGGAATGTAGATTAACTTTCATTCCTAACCTCTTTTATTTAAACGATAATTCAGCATACTCCGAATAAGGGCGCTATTCATCTGCTTTCATCTTGTTTTGGACCACAGTGTTGTAAAAACAACAGTTCGGGTCAATTGGGTGACGATGAACATGGGTCGTCACCCTTATCGAATGGGTCGTACACCACGGCGCGATGTCCTCCGAACCATGGCTGGCACCGGAGACCCGAGGGAAGACCCGAGTCGGTTGCGGTCGACAGCCAATTTCCGGCAGAAATGCTCAGGGGCACCCCATCTCGGGAGAGAAGAAAGTGACAATCTCCAAAGATTTTGGCTTGGTCGGGCATCCCTTGACAACAATCTGCCCCACCCCGCAATCGCCGTCAGCGGGCGCGTCATCAGGACCGACGCTGCATCTGTCAATTTCCCCGACAGTCTGCTCGTGGAGGGTCTTTGTCTGGCCAGACCGGCGACACCCTTCGTTCCACGCATCGGCAAAGCCGGAGCATTCTGAGCAGGTGTCAGGCAATTCAAAATCGGCCGGCTCGGCCTGCGATGCAGCGCAGGCGAACCAGTGTCGGATATCATGGAACTGCCATTACCTGGCACCCCGAACCGGACGAAGTATCCACTTGATGCACTGCCCGAGTCGCATGCTCGACTGCAACGGCAATCCGGCTCGAATCCGGATTTCCGACTCATTCCGACCCATGTTACGCAACCTCCCCGCCATGAACCCAGCCTACGTATCGACCTTTCGCGGAAATCGGTTCTACCTGACCCGTCCGCATATCGACGATGTCACGATCGAGGATATCGCCCACGGTCTCGCCTACCAATGCCGCTTCAATGGTCAGACCAGCGCCTTCTATTCGGTCGCCCAGCACAGCCTGATGGTCGTGTCACTGGTGCCGGAATCCCTTCAGTTTCAGGCTCTCCTCCATGATGCGGCCGAGGCCTACCTCGGTGACATGGTGAAACCTTTGAAAATGCTGTTTCCCGAATTCAGCGTCCTCGAGGCACGGGTCATGGAAATCATCGGTCAGCGCTTCGCAATAGACCTGACCCGTCTCGACCCGGCGATCAAGCGCGCGGATATGATCGCCCTGGCCACCGAAAAGCGCGATCTCATGCCTTATTCAACAGAACCGTGGTCTTACCTCGAAGGGATCGACGCCTTGCCCGACATCGTCGAACCGATGGGTCCGCAAGCAGCCAAGGAGACCTTCCTGGAGGCATTCCACAGGCTGGCGGCCTGAGGAGCAGAAAGGCCGATCCGCAGATTGGCCTGCCGGGCATTCCGAATGACGCGCCCGCAGCGACGCAGCTGGAAAATGGATTGGGACGCTTGCCCTCCATCAGGATCAGTTGCCGCTGTCACCATCGCCGAAACGTTCCGGGTCGCGCCAGCCGGGCACGTCTGCGGGTGCAGTGGCAGGACGGTAGGGTCGGCTCCCGGTCGGCCGGCAATTGCCGCTGCCGTGACTGAGCACCTTGTCGTCCGCGCCGACGAAGCGCCAGTGGTAGCGCGTGCCGTCGAGGCTGATCCTGAGAAAGCCGTATTTCTCGTAGACCGTGCGCTCCGACCGCTTGCTTTCCCCTGCCTGATACAAGCGGCCACCGCCGGTGCCGACCACGAACGACGCCGTTCCCCGATCGCTTTCGGCGCCATCGAGATCGAATTTGGGCAACGCCTCGAAATGATGATCGTGCCCGTGCAGCGTAAAGGCCACGTAGCCGCTGACCCGCCGCCACAGCGGATCGACGAAGCGCCGGTCGCCATGCTTGCCGGAAGACCAGCGCGGGTGGTGCCAGGCCGCGATCAGGCACTCGCGCCGGCTGCTGCCCAGCATGCCGTCGAGCCACTGCATCTGCCGTCGCCACGCCACACCCTTCAGGTTGTTATCCAGCAGCAACAGCCGCCATGGGCCGCCCAGACCTTCCATGCGCGGCACCGGCTTGGAGAAGATCGAGAAAAACCCGGCTGCATTGCTGTCTGCCCAGTCATGGTTTCCCGGCACCGCCAGCCGCTTCGGGAAGCCCGAAAAGTGCGGCTCATGGCACTCCAGCAGTCGCTCGCGCGTCGCCACCGGGTAGGCGAGATCGCCGACCTCGATCAACCGGGCATCGCTGAAATCAGCCTGCCGCCGCATCGCCGCTGCCACCTGCGCCGTTCCGGACAAATCGCAATCGCCCGTGTCGCCGATAACGTACAGGATGATAGGGAAAGCAGCGATGGCGCTGCCACCGACAACCAACAGGAACAAGGTAAGGATGATATTCATGGACGAAGCTTGCCAAAGCCTGGAGCATCGGAGCATGAACACTCGCGTGTTCAAGCTATCGGGAAGCGAATAATCTTGGAGCAAGTTTGCGCTCAAGTCGCAAGCAAGCTTGCGGCGGACCACCGCCCAGCCGAAGTGCGGCAACCCCCTCCGTAAAGCAATGTCCTGGTCACGCTAATATTCTACAATGGCAGAAAAACTTGGGATGCTTATGGCGCACGGCAAACGAAAACAGAGCGTGACACTTCTGGATGAACTGATGGACGCCCCCTGGCTGCTGATCTTCGTGGCTGGCGTGGTGGTATTCATCCTATTGGTGTGGATCCTGCCGGACCTTGCGCCTGGCAACATCATCCTGAATTCGATATTTCAGGGTGTCGCGGCGGTTGCTTGGGTAGTATTCGCCATTTTCTTTCTGTTTTGCGCAGTGTTTTTCGCCATGTCCGCATCTTCCGGGTCAAACCGGCCAGCACTGAAATCGGGCGGGGGCGATACGGGTGGTGGAACGGCTTACAAAAGGCGCCCTCCGGAGCCGCCGACTGCTGTCCCTCAAGCCCCGCTGGAGACCACAGTTGCCGCAGGCCCGCCGCCGGTCGAGCCGGATCCTGCACCACCGGAGACCGCAGTTGCCGCAAGCCCGCCGGTCGAACCGAATCCTGCGGTTGAAAGAGATGAGCCGGAACAGGCACAGGAGATTGATGCCGCCTGGAGCGAGCACGCCGCGGAAATGGATGCGAAACCGACCGCCTGGTCGATCGATGTGATCCACGATATCGAGTGGAAGCGCTTCGAGGATCTCTGCCAGAAATTTTACGAAACGAGCGGCATCCGGAGCGAAACCACGGCGCTCGGGCCCGATGGTGGCATCGACATCCTGCTTTATCAGGACGATACCGGGAAACCCACGGCAATCGTCCAGTGTCGGGCATGGGGCGAGCACCTTGTCGGTGTGAGGCCGATACGCGAACTGCTGGGTGTGATGACCCACGAGAAAATTGGCAAGGCTTTTTTCATGACCAGCGGCCATTTTGCCAACGATGCGAAGATGCTGGCGAGCAGCAACCGGATCACGCTGATCGACGGCGACATGTTGCTCATCATGATCAGACGGCTGCCCGCAGCCGCTCAGAAAGGCCTGCTGGAATTCGCCACCGAAGGCGATTACATGACCCCAACCTGTCCAAGCTGCGGAATCAAGATGAAGCATGCCGCAGGCAAGTCAGGAAATCCGGATTTCTGGGCCTGCCACAACTACCCTCGCTGTCGCCAGAAGTTCGCGATGAGACAGGAGGCGCCCCAGGAAGTCCTGAATCAATGAACAAAAATGTGTCGGGCACGGGCCGCCATGCCGCTCCGGCCAATGCAGTCGCCCAAAAGAAAAAGGCACTCCCGATGAAGTGCCCCGATTCGTATCTGATCTGATTGGCGCGCCCGAGACGACGACTCTGGGCACTGGATAGATGTCATTCATCTGCCCTGAATGGGTGAGCGCTAACAATCGCTAACCGTTGCGGCTTGACGATGTTGGCTGGCTCCCACAACGGCTTTCTCATCCCAAACCGGCCGCTCATCAGAGTCAGCAATCAGCCTGCAGGTCGGCCATTCGGGCCGTTCGACTCGCTGGCTACTTCCGTTAGCAATACAGCGGCTACCTGCCGCACGACAGAAATCTGCCTCGAACGTCAGCTTCCTGAGCTGACGAACTCACACTACTGGCCGACAGCCCACGTAAGACGTGATGCCAGCAAGCGGCCACACGGGTATGTGACCGCCAGCGCTGGCTAGATTTCTGTCTGCTCGGAAATCTCCGGCGCGTCATCAACCTCGATACCGAGGTATTGGAGCGTACTTTCCAGCTTGGAATGGCCCAGCAACAGTTGAACGGCCCGCAGGTTCTTCGTGCGCTTGTAGATCAGGGTTGCCTTGGTTCTCCGCATGGAATGTGTCCCATAGGCCGATGAATCAAGCCCGGCAGCCTCGGCCCAGTGATGCACAATCCTCGCATATTGTCGACCATGACCGGCTGGCCGCCTTCTCGCCACAACAGACAATCTAGCGGCGGCGGCACTCCGAATCCTGCCCGATGAGTTACTTCAGCATCTTGACCTTATCGAAGGTTTCCATAAGGCCGGCAATACCGGCGACGTTGGCGGTATCTTCCTATTCGACCTGATGCGTCTGTTCACGGTCAGCAACCGAATGTTGGCAACTTTGGCTCGCAGAATGCCAACTCATCCACAGCCATCTCCAATAACAAGGCGTTTGGTGGTTCTACTTTGTCAGATTCCATTTCAACCCGATGCTGAGAGGACAGCGGCTTGTTT
>DAOMFF010000049.1:0-8021 GCA_035429665.1 Azonexus sp. | reverse complement strand
AATCGGCCAGTTCCGGGCGCGATTCGATGCTGATCACGTGATCGGCGCGAGCGGCCAGCAGGGCCGCCATGTAGCCGCTGCCGGTACCGATTTCCAGCACCTTGTCCGTCTTCCGGATGCCGAGCTCCTGTAGCAGGCGAGCCTCGACGCGCGGTGCCAGCATCACCTGTCCGCTACCGATGGGGATTTCCATGTCGGCGAATGCCAGATTGCGATAAGGGGGTGGGGTGAAGTCCTCGCGTTTGACGACAAAAAGCAGGTCGAGAACCTGCTGATCCAGAACCTCCCAGGGCCGGATCTGCTGTTCGATCATGTTGAAGCGCGCTTGCTCGATGTTCATTGGGGTCTCCGCAGGCTAAATATTAGCACACGCTAATATTTTCGTTCCGACAAAACAGGATTATACCCGAGTCCTTTGCAGGCCTTGGCGCAACAGATCCATGTGGATCGCCAGATATTGGCGTGGGTCGATCTCATTTCCCAGGCAGGATGCCATCGAAAAGCGCCAGATCAGCAGCATCAGAATCGGCGCGATGACAACTTCGATCGCGGTCTCGATGTCCAGGTGCCGGAACTCTCCGCTGGCCATGCCGCGTTCGAGTGCCGCGCCGACCAGCGCCCGCCCGCGGCGAATCACGTTTTCATAGTAGAACTGGGCGACTTCCGGAAAATTGCGCGCCTCCGCGACCATGAGCTTGGGAATTCCGGCGTACTCGGTTCCACCGATCCTCGACCACCAGTTTTCCAGCAGGCGTTCCAGCAAATCGGCGGCACTCCCGGCATGGCGGGCGGCAATGGCTTCGCCCTCGGCGACCACGGGCACAATGCCCTCCTGGATCACCGCCTTGAACAGCGCTTCCTTGCTGTCGAAATAGAGATAGAGCGTCCCCTTGGAGACTCCGGCGCGGATTGCCACCTCTTCCAGCCGCGTAGCGGCGAAACCCTTTTCGACAAACAGACCGAGCGCCGCCGCCGTCAATTCGGACGGGCGGGCTTCCTTGCGGCGTTTTCTGGGCGGGGCTGCGGTGGACATGGGTAACTTAATGACTATCGGGTCATTAAGTTACCATCGTGCCCCTTCGATGGTCAACGTGCTCCGGGCACGAAACGGCCTTCGTCGGAATCGGGTCTGCTTTGGCAGTCGACCGTGTCACCTTGCATTTTTGCCCTGTTTCCGTTAGCTTGCAGCTTGTCGTTAGGGGTGTCCGCCGACGGGCGGACTGAGAAATACCCTTCGAACCTGACCGGGTCATGCCGTCGTAGGGAAACGGACTCTGCTGTTGGAACCAGATCGCTCCTTGCCCGTCTCATCCCGCTGATACACGCTAGGAGCACCCATGAACGCCAAAGAACAATTCCTCGCCGCCAACGCCCACGTCGACGAGGCCGCAGTCCAGCCGCTGCCCAATTCCCGCAAGGTTTATATCGAAGGCTCCCGTCCGGACATCCGCGTCCCGATGCGCGAAATTTCGCAGGACGACACGCCGACCGGTTTCGGCGGCGAGAAGAATCCGCCGATCTACGTTTACGACTGTTCCGGTCCGTACTCAGACCCCGCTGTCAAAATCGACATCCGTTCCGGTCTGCCTGCCCTGCGCGCCCAATGGATCGCCGAGCGCGGTGACGTCGAGGAATTGGCTGACCTGACTTCCGAATTCGGCCGCCAACGCGCCACCGACCCAACGCTCGACGAACTGCGCTTCCCCGGCCTGCACCGCAAACCGCTGCGCGCCAAGGCCGGCAAGAACGTCAGCCAGATGCACTACGCCCGCCAGGGCATCATCACGCCGGAGATGGAATTCGTCGCCATCCGCGAAAACAACAACCGCCGCGCCTACATCGAATCGCTGCGGTCGACCGGCCAAATGGGCGAAAAAATGGCTGCCCTGCTTGGCCGCCAGCACCCGGGCCAGAACTTCGGCGCCAGCATCCCGGAAGAAATCACCCCGGAATTCGTGCGCAGCGAAATCGCCCGCGGCCGCGCCATCATCCCGAACAACATCAACCACCCGGAAAGCGAGCCGATGATCATCGGCCGCAACTTCCTGACCAAGATCAACGCCAACATCGGCAACTCGGCGCTCGGCTCCAGCATTCAGGAAGAAGTCGAGAAAATGACCTGGTCGATCCGCTGGGGCGGCGACACCGTGATGGACCTGTCCACCGGCAAGAACATCCACGAAACCCGCGAATGGATCATCCGCAACAGTCCGGTTGCGATCGGCACCGTGCCGATCTACCAGGCGCTGGAAAAGGTCAATGGCAAGGCCGAGGACCTGACCTGGGAAATCTTCCGCGACACGCTGATCGAACAGGCCGAACAAGGCGTCGACTACTTCACCATCCACGCCGGCGTCCTGCTTCGCTACGTCCCGCTCACCGCCAACCGGATGACCGGCATCGTCAGCCGCGGCGGATCGATCATGGCCAAGTGGTGCCTCGCCCACCACCAGGAAAGTTTCCTCTACACCCATTTCGAGGAAATCTGCGACATCATGAAGGCCTACGACGTCGCCTTCAGCCTCGGCGACGGCCTGCGCCCCGGCTCGATCTACGACGCCAACGACGAAGCCCAACTCGGCGAACTGAAGACCCTCGGCGAACTGACCCAGATCGCCTGGAAGCACGACGTCCAGGTCATGATCGAAGGCCCCGGCCATGTGCCCATGCACATGATCAAGGAGAACATGGACCTGCAGCTCGAATACTGCGACGAAGCCCCGTTCTACACCCTCGGCCCGCTGACCACCGACATCGCGCCGGGCTACGACCACATCACCAGCGGCATCGGCGCCGCGATGATCGGCTGGTACGGCACCGCCATGCTCTGCTACGTCACGCCGAAGGAACACCTCGGCCTGCCCGACAAGGACGACGTCAAGACCGGCATCATCACCTACAAGCTCGCCGCCCACGCCGCCGACCTCGCCAAGGGCCACCCCGGCGCGCAGATCCGCGACAACGCGCTGTCCAAGGCGCGCTTCGAGTTCCGCTGGGACGACCAGTTCAACCTCGGCCTCGACCCGGACAAGGCGCGCGAATTCCACGACGAAACCCTGCCCAAGGAATCGGCCAAGGTCGCCCACTTCTGCTCGATGTGCGGCCCGCACTTCTGCTCGATGAAGATCACCCAGGATGTCCGCGAATTTGCGGCGCAGCAGGGGCTGGACGAAGCCGAAGCGCTCGAGAAAGGCATGGAAACCAAGGCGGTTGAGTTCGTGAAGGCGGGCGCCGAGGTTTACAGCAAGGTCTGAATAGGCTCAGACCGTTCTGGACAAGAAAAAAGGCGGCTGATTCAGCCGCCTTTCTGCCTTATCGAGGTCGGTCGAAAAATCAATTTTTGTCGCGCAGTGAAGCCGCCGTTGCAGCGCCGTTCGCCGCTCGCGCGGCTTCGGCCACCTCCTTGCTGACAATGGTCTTGCCAATCGGGGCGAGGGCGATGCCGGCCAGTTTCAGGTGCTGGATGGCGAACGGAATGCCGATGATCGTCAGGGCCAGGCTGACCGCCGACACGATATGGCCGATCGCCAGCCAGATGCCGGCGAAGATGAACCAGATGATGTTGCCGAGCAGGCCGAGGCCGCCGGTGCCGATGTCGTCGGCCTGATGCAGTTCCTTGCGGCTGATCGCCTCCTTGCCGAAGGGGAAGAAGGAAAACTGGCCGATCACGAAGCTGGCCTTCGCCCAGGGAATGCCGACGATGGTCAGCAGCGCGAGCAGGCCGACGAGCCACCAGGCCAGTCCCATCACGACACCGCCAAGAATGAACCAGAGAAAATTGCCGATCGCGCGCATCGCCCGCCTCGTCGAAGATGGAGCCGTGAGTTTAGCGGCTGCGCCGTTCACTGGCGCGTTTTTTGGTCGATTGTCGCGGTCGACCTGCCGAAATGGGCGAAAATGGCGCCTCGCCGACACTTGATCGAGAAGCTTTGGACTGCCGAAAGAACTGCGGTGCATGCTGTATCGCCCCGTCAATCACGTCGCTGGGAAAACCGGCGGGCGTGGCGTGCAGCCATCTGGACACCGCACTGCGCTGCACCATTTTTGGCCGCCCCGAGCGCCCGGCCTGCTGTTCCGGACTGCAGCCTTCCGCAGAAATGTGCGGGGAATCACGCGAGCAGGCCTTGCGCTGGCTGGCCGATCTCGAAGCGCGTACCGCGCCGGGATAGTAGAATGCGGCCTCCCAATAAGGACAGCACCCCATGGACCCGATTCTTCTCCTGAAAGCCCTGATCCTCGGCATCGTCGAGGGTCTGACCGAATTCCTGCCGATCTCGTCGACCGGCCACCTGATTCTCGCCGGCGATCTGCTTGATTTCAACGACGATCGCGGCAAGTTGTTCGAAATTGTCATCCAGTCCGGCGCCATTCTCGCGGTCGTCTGGGAGTATCGCGAGCGCCTGCTGGTCGTGGCGCGTGGTGCTTTCAGCGACCAGGCGGCGCAGAAATTCATCCTCAACCTGTTCATCGCCTTCCTGCCGCTGGCCATCCTCGGGCTGGCCTTCGGCAAGGCGATCAAGGCCAACCTGTTCAACCCGATCACCGTGGCGACGACCTTCATTCTCGGCGCCTTCGTCATCCTCTGGGCGGAACGGCGCGACCACAGGATTCGCGTCCAGAGCGTCGATGAGATGAGCCCCGTCGACGCGCTGAAGATGGGCATCGCGCAGGCCTTTGCGCTGATTCCCGGCACTTCGCGATCCGGCGCAACGATCATCGGCGGCCTGCTCTTTGGCCTGTCGCGCAAGGCGGCGACCGAGTTTTCCTTCTTCCTCGCCATCCCGACTTTGGGCGCTGCGACGGTGTACCAGTTGTACAAGGAGCGCGCGCTGCTCAACGCCGACGATATCGGCATGTGGGTAGTCGGCTTCATTTCCGCCTTCATCTCCGCCTTCCTGTGCGTGCGCTGGCTGCTGCGCTTCATTTCCAGCCACGACTTCACGCCGTTTGCGTGGTATCGCATCTTCTTCGGCATCGTCGTGCTGGCGACCGCGCATTTCGGCTGGGTCGAGTGGACCGCCCGCTGATCCTCTACCTGCACGGCTTCTGTTCGTCGCCAGCATCCCTGAAATCGCGGCAACTTGGCGAGTACATGAGCGGACGCGGACTGCGTGACCGCTTCGTCTGTCCGCCGCTGTCGCCGGTGCCGGACGCGGCGGTAGCCACCGCCAGCCGCCTGATCGAAGCGGCCGACGGGCCGGTGACGCTGGTCGGCTCGTCGCTGGGCGGGCATTACGCCAACTATCTGGCCGAAAAGCATGGGTTGAAGGCGGTACTGATCAATCCGGCTGCGGTCCACTACCTCGATGCCGGCAAATTCATCGGCGAGCATGCCAATTTCCACACCGGGGAACGCTTCACCTTCACCGCGGCGCATGCGGCGCAACTCGCGGCGCAAGTCAGCAAGCCGACACCGTCCCGTTACTGGCTGCTGAGCGAAATGGGCGACGAGGTGCTCGACTGGCGCCAGGCGACCGCGTTCTATTGCGGCTGCCGCCAGACGGCGCTGCCCGGCGGCGATCACAGCTTCACCCGCTTTCCCGATTTCATGCCGCAAATCCTTGAATTCGCTGGGTTATAATCCGCCGATGAATGTATTGTTCGAAGAAGATGGCGGCTTCAAGGCGGGCAGCATCATGGCCGACAACGACAGTTCGTTGCAGATCGAGATGTCCACCGGCAAGCGCAGCAAGATCAAGACCGCCACGGTATTGTTGCGTTTCGACAAGCCTTCGCCGGGAGCCTTGCTGGAGCAGGCGGCGCCGCTGGCCGAAGAGATCGAACCGGATTTCCTGTGGGAGTGCGTGAACGATGGCGAGTTTTCGTTTCTTGATTTTGCCCGTGATTACTACGGACACGACCCTGCCCCGGTCGAAGCGACGGCGGTGCTGCTTGCCGTGCACGCCGCGCCGGTCTATTTCCACCGCAAGGGCAAGGGCCGCTTCCGCAAGGCGCCTCCCGACATTCTCGCAGCTGCTCTGGCCAGTCTTGAAAAGAAGCGCCAGCAAGCGCTCGCTATCGAGGGCTGGATAGGCGAACTCAAGACATTCCGCCTGCCGCCGGAAATCGGCGCGCTGACCGATGCCCTGCTCTATGCGCCCGATCGCAACAAGCCGGAAACCAGGGCCTTCGAGACCGCCTGCGGCGAAACCGGCTTGACCCCGGCGCAACTGTTGTTCGAGTGCGGTGCGATCAAGTCGGCCTATTACCTGCACTACCGTCGCTTCCTGCATGAGCAGTTCCCGAAAGGCACGGCCTTTCCCACGCTCGAAGCGCCGCAACTGCCCGACGATCTGCCGCGCGCCGATGTGCCCGCCTTTTCGATCGACGACGCCAATACCACCGAGATCGACGACGCGCTCTCGGTCGTCAAGCTGCCCGGCATCGGCTCACGCATCGGCATCCACATCGCCGCTCCCGGGCTGGCCATCGCCCACGGCTCTCCGCTCGACGGCGTCGCCCGCGCACGCCTGTCCACGGTCTACATGCCCGGCAACAAGATCACCATGCTGCCCGATGCCGTGGTGCAGAACTACACGCTGGCCGGCGGCGTCGATTGCCCGGCGGTTTCGCTGTATCTCACGGTCAACGACGCTTTCGAGGTCATTTCTCAGGAATCCCGGCTGGAGATGGTGCATATCGCCGCCAACCTGCGGCATCACGAAATCGAGCCGGTCTTCAATGCCGAAACCGTGGCCAGCGGATTGTCCGAGTTCCCGTTCAGCGACGAACTGCTCCACCTCTGGCACTTCGCCAATGCCTGCGAAGGACGGCGCGGCAAGCCGTCGGCGACGCAGGGAATCAACGACTACAACTTCGCCATCGCGGGCGATCTCGCCGATCCCGACCGGTGCACGGTCGCAATCAGCGAACGCAAGCGCGGCAGCCCGCTCGACAAGCTGGTCGCCGAACTGATGATCGTCGCCAACTCGACCTGGGGCGGTCTGCTTGCCGAAAGGAACATCGCCTGCCTGTACCGCGCGCAGACGCAGGGCAAGGTGCGCATGACGACCTCGCCGCTGCCGCACGAAGGGCTTGGAGTGCCGCAATATGCCTGGATGACCTCACCGCTGCGTCGCTATTGCGATCTGGTCAATCAATGGCAACTGATCGCCTGCCTGACGGGGGAAACACCGCCGTTTGCCCAGAAATCGGCGGAACTGTTCGGCGCGATGCGCGATTTCGAGACGACCTATGCCGCGTACGCCGATTTCCAGCGCCTGATGGAGCGTTACTGGTGCCTGCGCTGGCTGCAACAGAACGATGTCGGCGAAATCGGTGCGACAGTGCGCCGCGAGCAGCAGGTCAAGCTCGACCATCTGCCGCTGCTGTTGCGCGTGCCGTCGCTGCCGGCCGATGTCGGAACCGGAAGACGGGTCCGTCTCGCGGTCGATTCCATCGATCTGCTTGGCCCGGAGGTCAGTTGCCGTTATCTTTGCGTCATGGATGAAGTCTTGGACGAGCCGATCGAGGAGGAGGAAGTTCAGTGAGCGCGGCAACGCTGTCATGGCAGCCCGTGGCGCCCAGCAACCGCCGCCTGTGGCTGGCGATCACCATTTCGCTGGCGGCACATGCGCTGCTGATGACCCTGCACTTCAGTTTTCCCGACGCCTCCAAGGCGATGCGCGAGAAGGCGCTCGACATCGTCCTGGTCAACGCCAAATCGGCCAAGAAGCCGACCAATCCGCAGGCGCTGGCCCAAGCGAATCTCGACGGCGGCGGCAATACCGACGAAAACCGCCGGCTCAAGACACCGTTGCCGCCGACCCCGCAGCAGACCACGGGGACGGAAATCGAGCGCATGCAGCGCCGGTTTCGCGAACTTGAAGTCGCCCAGCAGAAGATGCTGACCGAGGTCAAGACGGCGCGCGCGGTCAGCGCCGCCCGCAATGCCGCCGAACAGCCGACACCCGTAACCAGCGTCAGCGGCCTCGATCTCGCCGAATCGGCGCGGGCAATGGCGCGACTGGAAGGCGAGATCAACAAGAGCGTCGATGAGTACAACAAGCGACCGCGCAAGA
>DAOMFF010000048.1:5811-8024 GCA_035429665.1 Azonexus sp. | reverse complement strand
TCCGAACTGCTGGTGTTCGGCAAGGTTGCCGGGGTCGAAGCCACGCGTTTTGCGAAGTCCGTGGCCCCGGGGAATTCGGCCAGTCTGCAGAAGCAGGCGCAGGCGGTCGAAAAGCGGGTTCTCGCACTGAAACAGAAAACCGGTGGGACCGAACGGATCGCCACACTGCGCAAGGAAATGGCGCAGACCATGGAGGACGGGTGCGGCATCTACCGCCTGGCCGAGACGATGCAGCAGACCTGCGACAAGCTGGACGAACTCAAGGAGCGTTTCCGGAACGTCAATGTCGAGGACAAGTCGGGGGTCTGGAACACCGAGTGGCTGCTCGCGATCGAGCTGGAGTATCAGCTCGACGTTGCCCAGTCGATGGCCCATTCGGCGCTGCAGCGGCGCGAGTCGCGTGGCGCGCATCAGCGCCTCGATGGTTTCGAGCAACGCGATGACGTCAACTTCCTCAAGCACTCGCAGGCGCATTATGTCGCGGGCGGACCGCCACGCATCGATTACGGTCCGGTCAAGATCACCAAATCGCAACCGGCCACCCGCGCCTATGGCGCAGCCGGCGAAAAGGCCGAGCAGGAAAGGAAGGCCTCCCATGCCTGAACAACAGAAGACGATCGAAATCGAGGTCCTGCGCTACAACCCGGAAACGGATACGGAACCGCACCAGCAGGTCTTTCAGGTGCCGTTCACCGACGACATGTCGGTGTTGCAGGGCGTGCAGTACATCAAGGATTACCTCGACGGCTCGCTGAGCTTCCGCTGGTCGTGCCGGATGGCCATTTGCGGTAGTTGCGGCATGATGATCAACGGCATACCGAACCTGTCCTGCCAGACTTTCCTGCGCGACTACTACCCGGGACGCGTGCGGGTCGAGGCGCTTTCGCATTTTCCGATCGAGCGCGACCTCGTGATCAACATGGAGGGCTTCATCGAGAAACTCGAGAGCATCCAGCCCTACATCATCCCGAAGGAAGCGCGCCCGCTGGCACAGGGCGAGTACCTGCAGACGCCGGCGCAACTCAACGCCTACGAGCAGTTCAGTTCGTGCATCAACTGCATGCTGTGCTATGCCGCCTGCCCGCAGTTCGGCCTCAACCCGGACTTCGTCGGACCGGCCGCGCTGGCCCTGCTGCATCGCTACAACATCGACTCGCGCGATGGTGGCAAGGCCGAACGCATGGAACTGGTCAACTCCGAAGAGGGCGTGTTCAATTGCACGGCCGTCGGCTACTGCTCGGAGGTTTGCCCGAAGCATGTCGACCCGGCCAATGCGGTCAACCAGAACAAGACCAACAGTGCAATGGACTATTTCCTGCGTTTCCTTGCTCCGAAGGGAGGTGCAAAGTGAACAAGCGTCGTCCCTACGTTCGCTCGATGGATGGCTGGTGGCGGAAGAATCCTTTTTTCGTCGAGTACATGATTCACGAGGGAACCGCCCTCTTCGTCGCCGCCTACGCGGCGATCCTGCTGACCGGACTGGTTCGTCTGGCACAGGGTGAAGCCGCCTGGAACCACTGGTTGACCGCGCTGAAGAACCCCTGGTATATCGGCTTCCACGTGCTGGCCCTGATCGCCATCGGTTATCACACCTACACCTGGTTCAAGATCATGCCACGCACGATGCCACCGGTCGTCGTCGGCGGCAAGCGGCTTTCGGCCGGGGCAATCACCGGCGGCGGACTTGCCGTGGCGGCGGTGGCCAGCCTGGCGCTGCTGGCTCTTGTCTGGGGGATGGCACGATGAAACGCGAACTCAAACGCTCCAACGCACCGATCTTCTGGGCGCTGTTCGGGGCTGGCGGCATGTTGTCAGCACTGCTCGGCCCGATGCTGGTTTTCATCACCGGCATTGCCGTCCCGCTCGGACTGCTTCTGCCGGCAGACACGATGAGCTACCCCAAGATGCTCGCCTTTGCCCAGAACTGGATCGGCAAGGGCTTCATTTTCGCGATCATCGCGCTCTTCCTGTGGCACGCGGCGCACCGTCTCTTCCATAGCCTGCACGATATTGGCATCCACGCCGGCACCGGCGCCAAGCTGATCTGCTACGGTCTGGCCATGATCGCGACGATCATTGCCGCCTACGCCCTGCTGGTGGTCGGCTTTTAGGAGTTCAGTCTTTCTTCGGCCAGCCAGGCTTCGATTTCCTCGAAGTCCTTCCGGTTCTGACGGATGACCAGGAAGAAGACGAAAACAAGCGCCAGAGCAAAG
>DAOMFF010000048.1:0-5711 GCA_035429665.1 Azonexus sp. | reverse complement strand
GCGACCGCCACCGCATGGCCGGCTGCTACGAAGGAGAAGTTCTGCGCCATGCCGGTGAGACTATGCAGACCCCGAGCCACTGTCAATGCCGCAATTTCACCCTTGTTGAGGATTTCCACAATAGGAACTCCGGCCTGTCGTGCTAGCTTTGGCATTCGTGGGGGTTGCGGCTCTCGGAAGGCGTTCCGGGTGCTTCGCGCACAAAGGCGGATGCACCTGGGAAAGCCGCTGTCGAGTTCGAAGGCACCCCTTGATCCGGGTTGCAGCCCTAAGGTATAGTTCTCCAAAATCTTACCGGCGCGCGGGTTTGCGCTGTTCTTCTCCTTATAGGCAGATCAATGGCAATCTCCCCGAAAGTTCTCGAGACCCTGCGCGAGCGCCGCAAGAACGTGCGGGCCGGCGGCGGCGCCAAAAAACTGGAAGCGCGACACCAGAAAGGTCTGCTCGGCGCGCGTGAGCGCCTGGCGCTGCTGTTCGATGCCGACACCTTTCAGGAAGGTGGCGCCTATATCCGTCACTGCGGGGTCCACTTCGGCATGGGCGCCAAGGATCTGCCGGCGGACGGGGTGATTTCCGGAACCGGCTATGTCGCCGGCGTTCAGGTAGCTGCTTTCAGTCAGGATTTTACTGTCGCCGCCGGTACCCTCGGCAAGATGCACGCACGCAAGATCGTCGATGTGATGCGTGTCGCGCTGAAGAACGGCATCCCGCTGGTCGCCTTCAAGGATTCCGGTGGCGCCCGAATTCAGGAGGGTGTCGATGCTCTTTCCGGCTACGGCGAGGTTTTCTACCACAACGTTCTGGCTTCCGGCGTCGTCCCGCAGATTGCCGTAGTGCTTGGCCCGTGCGCCGGCGGCGCGGCCTACTCGCCGGCGCTGATGGACTTCATCATCATGACCCGGCAGAACGGCTACATGTTCATCACCGGTCCCGAAGTCATAAAGGCGGTTACCGGACGAGCGACGAGCATGGACGAGGTGGGCAGCGCCGAGGTGCACTCGACGGTCAGCGGCAATGTCCATTTCGTCGTTGACGACGACCGCCAGGCCGTCGCGCTGGTCAAGGCCCTGCTGTCCTATCTGCCGGCCAACAACACCGAGGATCCACCGCACATTCTGGGCGCCGACATCGATTTCACGCCCGATTCGGGGCTGCACGCCCTGATTCCGGAAACGTCCTCGGAGCCGATGGAGATGCACGCTGTCGTTCGCCGCATTGTCGACGGCGGCCAGTTGCTGGAAGTGCATGCCGGCTGGGCACGCAACATCATCGTCGGGTTTGCCCGCATCCAGGGCATCGTGGTCGGCGTCATCGCCAACAATCCGATGGAAATGGCGGGCGCACTCGATATCAATGCCTCCGACAAGGCGGCGCGATTCATCCGTTTCTGCAACATGTTCAACATTCCGGTCGTTACATTTGTGGACGTGCCGGGCTTCCTGCCCGGCGTCGAACAGGAGCGCGGCGGCATTATCCGCCACGGCGCCAAGATGCTCTATGCCTACGCCTCGTGCACCACGCCCAAGCTGACGGTTGTCCTGCGCAAGGCCTATGGCGGATCCTATCTGGCGATGTGCTCGCAGGAAATGGGGGCCGACGTCGTCTATGCGTGGCCGACTGCGGAAATCGCGGTAATGGGCGCGGAAGCTGCGGTCAACCTGCTGTATCGCAAGGAATTGGACGAAGCGGAGGACAGACGCGCCAAATCTGCCGAACTCGCGGCAGCCTATCGGGCTGAGTTCGCCTCGCCCTACCTGTCGGCGGCCCGCGGCTACGTGACTGACGTGATCGAGCCCGCGGAAACCCGTCCGATGCTTGCCCTCGCCCTGCGCAAGTTGCTCGGCAAGCGCGAACTGCGGCCGGCCAAGAAACACGGGAACATCCCGCTGTGAGGTGCCTTGCGCAATTGCCGAGAGGACCACGATGAGCGAAGTGATCATCAGGACACTGTGGATCTACGGCCTGACGATCGTTGTTTCATTGGCCGTGGCCGTCGTCATCAAGGTGATCGTGGTTGCCCTCAACAGGCTAGAGCGCAAGCCTTTGGTGCCAGCGCAGCCGTTAGCCGTTCCACCTGCGCCGTTATCTGTCGAGGCAGATCATATCGCGGTTATCGCGGCGGCCGTCCATGCGATTACCGGCGCCCATCGCATCGTCCACATCGAGGCGGCTCCCCACCAGTCGGGGTGGGCTGCCGAAGGGCGCCAGGCGCATCATGCCTCACATACCCTACCCCATCACCTCAAGCGTTAGCTTCGCTGACTCGACCATTTTCCGGAGACCCGCATCATGGAAAAGAAGTACAAGATCACTGTCGATGGCAGGGAATACAGCGTCACGGTCGAGGATCTCAGCGAAGGAAGCAGCCTGCTCTACCCGGACCCCGGCAGCATGAACATACCGACCCCACGGCCTGCGGTTGCGGTGCCAGCGCCGGTGCCTGCGACAAGCGCTGCTGCCGGTGGACCCGTTGCCGCGGGCGACGTGGTGAGCACGCTGGGCGGCGTGGTCGACACCATCGCCGTCGCACTCGGGCAAGCGGTCAATGCCGGCGACACGGTCGCCGTCGTTGAAGCCATGAAGATGAAGACGCCGATGGTCGCCAGGATTTCAGGCAAGGTTAAGAGCATCGCGGTGAAGGCCGGCGATCCAATTGAACCGGGACAGGTCTTGCTGACGATTTCCTGATCGGGGTCACGACGATGCAAGACTTTCATCTGCTCGATCTGTTTCAGGGGATCGCGACACTGCTGGCGTCCGACCCGAAGATCGCCATCGGGCGCATCGCATTGATGCTGCTCGGTTTCCTGCTGATCTATCTCGGCAAGAAGGAGGTCCTCGAACCCTTGCTGATGATTCCGATGGGACTTGGCATGGCCTCGGTCAATGCCGGAGTGATGTTCTTCGAGAACGGCAGGATGGGAACCCTGTTTGTCGATCCCCTGGTCAGCGAAACCAACGATGTGGTCAATATGCTGCAGATCGACTGGCTGCAGCCGATTTACACCCTGATGTTCAGCAACGGGCTGATCGCCTGCCTGGTATTCATGGGCATCGGCGTCCTGCTCGATGTCGGCTTCGTCATGGCACGCCCCTTCCAGAGCATGATCCTGGCGCTGTTTGCCGAACTCGGCACGGTTGTAGTCTTTCCGATCGCGGTTGCTCTCGGCATGACCGAACGCGAGGCCGCATCGGTGGCGCTGATCGGCGGCGCCGACGGCCCGATGGTCCTTTTCGCCTCGCTGATCCTGGCCAAGGACCTGTTCGTCCCGATCACCGTCGTCGGTTACCTTTACCTCGGCCTGACCTACGGCGGCTATCCGTATTTGATCAAATTGCTGATTCCGGAGCGACTGCGCGCCATACCGATGCCGGTCGAAGAGGTCAGGAAGATTACCTCGGGCCAGAAACTGGTGTTCGCCGTCGTCGTTTGCACCCTCATGTGCCTACTCTTTCCGGTAGCGGCACCGCTGTTTCTTTCGCTCTTCGTCGGCGTGGCGGTGCGCGAAGGCGGCCTGGTCAATTTCTCCAACCTGATTGGCGAGACCTTCCTATACGGCGCCACGTTCTTTCTCGGCCTCACCTTGGGCGTTCTGTGCGAAGCCAGCACCATCCTCAATCCGGTCGTCCTCAAGCTCCTGTTGCTCGGCATGCTGGCACTGCTGCTCTCGGGGATCGGCGGGATCATCGGCGGCTACGCCCTCTATTTCTGGTACAAGGGCAAGTACAACCCGATGATCGGCATCGCTGGCGTCAGTTGCGTGCCCACCACGGCCAAGGTCGTGCAGAAGATCGCGACCCAGGCCAATCCGGGCGTGATGATCCTGCCGCACGCGCTCGGGGCGAACATCAGCGGCGTCATCACGACGGCCATCCTGACCGGCATCTACGTCGCCATGCTGCGCTGAGCCAGGCGCTCTCCGCCGCCCGGTCGCCAGACAACGACACGCGATCCTGCCGACTCAGTAGCGCACGCCCGGCGGCGGCGTGAAGGAATCGAGCGCATGCAGGTAGGACGCCCGGGCAAAAGCACTCGGGTCGGGCAGGTTCTGCTGGCTCATCGAGCCCTTGAGCTGTCCTACCGAATCGTATTCGCGCGCTTCCATCCACCTCGTGATGCCGTCCAGAACCTCCTTGAGCACCTGTGGGCCGCGCCTGAGCAGCGCACTCGCCATATGCACGACATCGGCGCCAGCGAGCAGCATCTTCAGTGCATCGTCGGCGTTATGCACGCCGCCGGTCGCCGCCAGCGTCAGTCCCGTGCGGCCCCTCAGGACAGCGATCCAGCGCATGGTGAGCAAAACATCGGCCGAGGTGGAGAGTTGGACGCGGTCGACAACGCGCAGGGTTTCGAGATCGATATCCGGCTGGAAGAAGCGGTTGAACAGCGACACGCCGGCCGCACCCGCCGCTTCAGCCTGACCGGCGAAATGCGGCAGCGAAGAGAAGAACGGCGAGAGTTTCATGGTGACCGGGATGCCGACCACCGTCTTCAGCTCCCGCAGCAGCGAAACGTAATGATCCTCCAGTGCCTCCCCGGACAACCTGGGGTCGCCGGCCATGTACCAAGCGTTGAGTTCCAGCGCGTCGGCTCCTGCATCCTGCATCTCCTTGCCCAATTCGACCCAGCCGCTCAACGAGGTGCCGTTGAGGCTGGCAACCACGGGAATGGCCAGGCGTGACTTGAGTGACTGGATCTGCTCCAGGTAGCTGTCGAGCTTGCTCTCGTAGTTGCTGCCGAACGGAAGATGACCTGAAGCCTCGCCGAAGGAATCCGGATGCACGAGAAAGCGGTCAATCATCAACTCGTCGTTGCGCACATCTTCCTCGAAGAGCGAATGCATGACGATGGCCGCCGCGCCGGCATCCTCCAGATGGAGCACCGATTCGATATTGTGGCTAAAGGGCGTCGACGACGGCACCAGCGGGTTTTTCAGGGCCAGGCCAAGATAGGTTGTAGACAAATCAGGCATGGGAGATGTTCTCCTGTTCGGCGGCTTCCTGGGCCTTTTCTTCGATGACCGCTTCCGGCAGCGCCAGCTCGGCAAGTTCGAGATACTCCTGATGGCGCAGTCGGGCATCGCTCTCGGCCTGGACCATGAAGCGCTCGGCGGCTTCCGGGTGCTGGCGTTCGAGCACGGTGAAGCGCGCTTCGTGGCGCGCGAACTCGCGGAACGGAATGCTCGGCGCCGCGCTGTCGACCGACATCGGATGCTTGCCCTGCTCGCGCAGGCGCGGATCGTAGCGCAACAATGGCCAGTGACCCGACTTTACCGCCAGATCCTGCTGCCGATGGTTGTGCGACATGTCGACGCCGTGCGCGATACACGGACTGTAGGCGATGATGATCGAGACGCCAGGATAGCTTTCGGCATCGAGGAAGGCCTTCAAAGTGTGTGTATCCTTGGCGCCGTAGGCAACCTTGGCGACGAAAACGTTCTCGTAATCCATCGCAATGCGCGCCAGATCCTTTTTGCGATTCGGCTGGCCGCCGGCCGCGAACTTGGCGACCGCACCCCGCGGCGTCGCCTTGGAGTTCTGGCCCCCAGTATTCGAATAGACCTCGGTATCGAGGACGAGAATATTGACGTCCTCACCCGACGACAGCACGTGATCGAGGCCGCCGAAACCGATGTCGTAGGCCCAGCCGTCGCCACCGATGATCCACACGCTGCGCCGGATCAGGTATTCGGCCACCGCCGCCAGTTGTT
>DAOMFF010000047.1:0-8035 GCA_035429665.1 Azonexus sp. | reverse complement strand
CCGATGATCGTCCTCGAAACCGCCCAGCCGGCCAAGTTCGAGGAAACCATCCGCGAGGCCTTGGGCACCGAACCGGTGCGTCCGGCCGATCTGGCCGGCATCGAGAACCTGCCGCAGCGTGTCGTCGTCATGGCGCCGGATGTCGACGCCATCAAGCAATTCGTCGTCGACCACGTATGAGCTTCGATCACGAAGCCTTCTGGTCTGCCCGCTATCGTGATGCGGGTGACGATTACCTGTTCGGGACGGCCCCCAACAAGTTCCTGGCATCGCAGGCAGCGCACTTCGGTGAAGGCGTCTCGGTGCTTTCTGTCGCCGATGGCGAGGGGCGCAATGCGGTCTGGCTGGCGGAACAGGGTTGTGCGGTAACGGCTACCGAGATATCAGCGGTGGCCCTGGAAAAGGCGGCCAGATTGGCAAGGGCGCGGCATGTCGCGGTCGACTTCGTGCGGACGGACATTTTCAACTGGGACTGGCCGAACGAAGCGTTCGATGCCGTGGTTGGCATTTTCATTCAGTTCGCCGGACCGGACGAGCAGCCGCGCCAGTTGGCGGGCATGAAGCGGGCGGTCAGGCCGGGCGGTTTGCTGTTTCTGCAGGGCTACACCCCGAAACAGCTGGAATTTGGAACCGGCGGACCGTCAGCCGTGGAGAACCTCTATACCGAGGCATTGTTGCGGGACGTGTTTTGCGACTGGGAGATCGTGCTGCTGCGCGAGCATGACGATCTGATCGAGGAGGGCAAGGCCCACTCCGGTCGATCGGCACTGATCGACCTGGTTGCACGAAAGCCTGCTACAGGTAGATGACCGCCGGGAAGACGGCGACAGCGAGTACCAGAACCAGCCATTCGAGGTTGTTGCGGGCAAGGAAGCCCGTGAAATGCAGAACCAGGATCAGAATTGCAACCACATAAAACAGTGCAAACAGCATTCAAGCCCCCATCAAGAATCGGCGTTTTCCGCCAGTCGTTGCCGATTATGACCAAAAATCCCGGCAACGCATAGCCCGTCGGGCTAATCAATGAAGCGCATCGACAGGTCGAGGGCCTTGACGTCCTTGGTCAGCGCGCCAACCGAGATGCGGTCGACACCGGTTTCGGCAATGCCACGGATGGTTTCGAGCGTCACGTTGCCCGATGCCTCAAGTATCGCGCGACCTGCATTGATCGTGACGGCCTCGCGCATCATGGCAAGGGTAAAATTGTCCAGCAGAATCATCGTCGCGCCGGCGTCCAGCGCGACGCGCAGTTCGGCGAGCGATTCGACCTCGATCTGGATGAACCTGCAGCGATCGCCAGCCTGTCCGGCAACCAGCCGTGCCGCAGTCAGGACTTCCGCGATTCCCCCGGCGGCATGGATATGGTTTTCCTTGATCAGGATCGCATCCCACAGCGCCAAGCGGTGATTGCCGCCGCCACCGCAGCGTACCGCGTATTTTTGCGCAATGCGCAGCCCGGGCAGCGTCTTGCGGGTATCGACGACCTGCGCCCGGGTTCCGGCGATTGCATCGGCGTAGATCCGGGCCTTGCTGGCAACCGCCGACAGCAGTTGCAGGAAGTTCAGCGCGCTGCGTTCGGCCGAAAGCAGCGCGCGGGCATTGGCGCGAATCTGGCAAAGCACCTGATCGGGTGCGATGCGCTCGCCATCGGCGGCGCGCCAGATGATCTCGGCGCCCGGATCGAGCCCCTTGACGCAACCCGCGAACCAGGCGCAGCCGCAAAGGACGCCGGCTTCGCGCGAAATGACCGTGGCCCGCGAGACACGCTCACCGGGAACCAGACTGGCGGTCAGGTCGCCGGGACCGATATCCTCGGCAAGCGCGGCATCCACGTTGCGGGTGATTTCGGCGGCGAGCGGGTAAGCGAATTCGATGGACATGGCGGCGGCCAATAGGCATGCTAGAGGGGTAATTGTACCGTCCGGAAGTGTGCCATGTTCGAGATAGCCAGCATTTTTCGTGTCAGCGTCGGCGTTCTGATAGCGATGCTGGTCGCCCTGTTCGTCGTCTATTGGTTTGTCCGCGACATCACGCAGAAGCGCCACACCGTGTTGCGCAATTTTCCGGTCATCGGCCATCTGCGTTTCTTCTTCGAGAATCTCGGCGAGTATTTCCGGCAGTACCTGTTTCTGAACGACCGCGAGGAAATGCCCTTCAACCGCGCAACGCGGGCCTGGGTCTATCGTCTGGCCAAGAACGAAGGCGGCATTCTCGGTTTCGGCTCGACTTACGAACTGTCGCAGTCAGGCGCGCTGGTCTTCGTCAACGCCGCCTTCCCGGTCCTCGACGGCGAGTTCCAGCCAACGCCGCCGGTGATCATCGGCGAAGGCTGGTGCGACTATCCTTTTGCCGCCCGCTCCGTCATCAACATCAGCGGCATGAGCTACGGTGCCATTTCGCAACCGGCGGTACGGGCATTGTCACGCGGCGCCGGGCAATCCGGGTGCTACATGGATACCGGTGAAGGCGGACTCAGCCCCTACCATCTGGAGGGCGGTTGCGACCTGATCTACCAGATCGGTACGGCCAAGTACGGGGTGCGCGACGCCAGCGGCCGGCTCGATCCGGAAAAATTGCGCGAAGTGGCTGCCCATGAAAACGTCCGCGCTTTTGAAATCAAACTTTCGCAGGGCGCCAAGCCAGGCAAGGGCGGTGTCCTGCCGGCGGCCAAGGTCACCGAGGAGATCGCCCGCATCCGCGGCATTCCCTTCGGCAAGGATTCGCTGTCGCCCAACCGCCATCCGGAAATCGGCAACATGGACGAACTGCTCGACATGGTCGAGCGGGTGCGCGAAATTACCGGCAAGCCGGTCGGCATCAAGACGGCGATTGGCGGCAGGCAGTTCATGCATCAACTGGTGAATGCCGTACACCGCCGCGGCCTTGGCAGCGCACCGGATTTCCTGACCATCGACGGTGGCGAAGGTGGTTCGGGTGCGGCCCCGCAGGCCCTTGCCGACCACATGGCGATGTCGATCAACGAAGCCCTGCCGCGTGTCGTCGACGCCCTGATCGAGAACGGATTGCGCGAGCGGATCAAGGTCATCGCTTCCGGAAAACTGGTGACACCGGCCAGGGTCGCCTGGGCGCTGGCCTGCGGCGCCGACTGCATCAATTCCGCACGCGGCTACATGTTCTCGCTCGGGTGCATTCAGGCGCTGCGCTGCCACCAGAATACCTGCCCGACCGGTATCGCGACCCATGTCCCACGTCTGCAGCGCGGTCTGGTGGTCGCGGACAAGGCCGGAAGGGTTGCTGCCTACACGCGGAACCTGAACAAGGAGGTCGAAATGATCGCCCACGCCTGCGGCCTCCGGCATGCACGGGAATTTCGTCGCGAGCATGTGCGCATCGTCCAGCCCAACGGCCAGAGCGTCGCTCTCAACATGCTTTATCCGTACCCGCCCATTCGTTGAGCAGCACGCGCGCGGCATCGATCACCTCACCTGCGGTCAGGCCGATCGGCCCGACTCCGCTGGCGACCAAACGGTCCGCGGCGGCGCCGTGCAGGTGGACGCCGGCGATGAGGGCCGCTTCCGCCGGCCAGCCCTGGGCGAGGAGGGCGACGATCATGCCGCTGAGGACGTCGCCCATGCCGGCCGTCGCCATTCCCGGGTTGCCTGTGGAATTGATCCACCAGCGGCCGTCGACCGTGGCAATCACCGTGCCACAGCCTTTCAGGGCGATGTGGCTGCGGTAGCGTTCGGCCAGTTCGCGGGCGGCGTGGACGCGGTCGCTCTGGATCTCGCGGATCGGGCAATCGAGCAGGCGGGCGGCTTCGGCCGGGTGCGGCGTCAGGATGGCGGGGCCGACACGGTTGTATAGGTGGCCCTCGATGCGTCCGTCGTCGGCCAGCAGATTCAGCGCGTCGGCGTCGAGGAGAAGCTGGACGGGCGCCTTGAGCGATTGCTCGAGCAGGCGGAGTGCTTCCGCCGAGCGGCCGAGTCCCGGGCCGCAGGCAAGTGCCTGGAGATCGGTCTGCAGCAACGTGTCGGTGCGGCGCATCATCAATTCGGGCTGGACGAGATCGACAGCGGGCGCTTCCGCATCGAGCAGGCCGAGGTAGATGCGGCCGGCGCCGAGTTTGAGCGCGGCACGAGCAGCCAGGAAGGCGGCACCGACCATGGACTTGCCGCCGCCCAGAATGCCGGCGCTGCCAAAACTGCCCTTGTGGGTATTGCGGCGCCGCGGCTTCAGGCGCGCGGCAAAGTCGGCGAGAGCGACGACGTGACCGTCCGGGTCGACTTCGGTCGATAGCTGCAGGTCCAGCCTGGCGACGCGAATCTCGCCGCAGTGATCCGGGCCGTCCGCGGTCAGCAGCCCGGGTTTGGCGCCGATGAAGGTGAGCGTATGGCTGGCATTGATGCACGGACTGAAGGCGTGGCCGCTGTCGGCATCGAGTCCTGACGGGCAGTCAACGGCCAGTAGCGGGCAAGCGTCGCGCCCGGCGAGATGGTTGGCGGCAGCGATCCAGTCAGCGTAACGGCCGTCCGGTGCACGGGTGAGGCCAATGCCGAAAAGTCCGTCGATGACCAGCGCCCAGCGCCTTGCATCGGGGATTGCGCCGAGTTCGACGCCGCCTGCATCCAGGAATCGCTGCCGCGCCGCCGCTGCATCCGTCGGCAGCCGCCCCGGATCGCCGCCGAACACGAGGCGTGCGTCGAAGAATCTTTCGCGCAACAGGCGGGCCGCGACGAAGGCGTCGCCGCCGTTGTTGCCCGGCCCGGCGAGAACCAGTACCGGCCCGCCGTTACCGGCCACGAGTTCGCCGGCCCAACGGGCAATGGCGGCGCCGGCACGCTCCATCAGCGGCTCGGTGGCGTGCGCCGCCTCGATGCGGCGCAGGGTGGGGCTCAGGTAGAGTGTGGTCGCATTCATCCGCCCATTCTAGGGGCATCGGCGGGGTTTGGGCAGGAGTTGGTGAAGACGGAAATCGGATGGCCGCTGTGCGGCCGAATGCGACGTTACGACGTCGAATGGCGAATTGCCGGATCCGACCCATTCCGGGCCTTCATCACAGCAACGGTCCGAAGGCAGCTTTTCGCTTACAGCAGTCTTATGGCAACTATGCTGAAGGCAGACGCCGAATTAGCGATTCCATATAGCGCTCGAAAAGCGCGTCAGGATTCTGTTTGAACAAGCGGATACGCCCTGTGTTGTTCAGCACCAGGACGCCCACGATATGGGCGAAGACCGCGCTGGTCTCAAGAACGGCCTCTTCCGCACTCAGGCCCAAGGCTTCCAACTGCACCTGGACAGGCTTCAGCGCAGCCATCAACTGGTCGTTCAACTCCTGGTTGAGCTCGGGCGTCAGCCCGCGAGGCCTCATTCCATCGAACAGGTAGAAGCCCAGGTCCAACTCCTTGGGATTGTCGCGGTAGAACACATAGAAGGCTTCAGCCTTGGTGAGGAGCAATGCGACTGCCGATGACGGCTTGCCACTAGCCTCGGCGGCCTCGATCACCTGATTGAGGCGCTGCAAGGACTCACCAAGCAGAGCGCCATAAATCTCTTCCAGGTTGGCGAAGTAGCTGTAGATGGCGCCGGGCGTATAACCCGCCCGCTTGGCGATTTCCCGCAGGCTCGCACCATCCAGACCCAGTTCGAAAAATGCGGAGCGCGCAGCATCGAGAATCAGGGTCCGTCGCGCCTGATTGAGCGCACTTTCCCTAACCACGCGGGTCTCAGCGGTAGCTCCGCTTTTTCGTGGGTTGTTTTTTCGAATTGCTGTTGACTTTTCCATAACTCAGATTCTACACTGCTCTTACGCATTGAACGCCGTTCAATTTTATAAACGGCGTTACGAGAGGAAAGAACATGACTGCTACCGACACCAGCGGCTTGATGGATGGCAAAGAGTTTCGTGAATCCCTGAAGAAGTACAAACCCACCGTCTATGTGGATGGGCAATTGATTGAATCGGTCGTTGATGCGCCGTCGCTTCAGCCCGGTATCAATGCGATGGCCGTCACCTACGACTTCGCGCATGACCCGGCCATGGCACCGCTAATGCTGGCCAAGCAGACGGTATCTGGCAAAACGGTTAACCGGATGCTGCACATCGACGAGTCGGCGGGCGACCTGCTCAACAAGCTGGAAGCTGTCCGTGTGCTCTGCCAGGAAACCGGGTGCGCTCAGCGCTATCTGGCACACGATGCCCTCGGTGGCATCTTGCAAGCAGTCACGAAGATTGATGATGCCAAGGGCTCGACTGAATACACCTCAAAGTTCTCTGCTTATCTCCAGCACGTCCAGGATGAAGACCTGACCATTGGTATTGCGATGACCGATGCCAAGGGTGACCGCAGCAAGCGCCCGAACCAGCAACTGAATCAGGACGTGTACGTTCATATCGTCGAGCGCAATGCAAAGGGCATCGTCATTACCGGCACCAAGGCGATTGTGACCGGCGCTCCGTATGTGCATGAGTTCCTGGTTATGCCGTCGCGCAACATGCGTGAAGACGACGTAGACTTCGCAGTTTGCTGTGCTGTCCCGGTGGATGCGCCGGGGGTCACGATTGTCGCCCGTCCCGCCGGGCGTCCCGGCGAGAAGCCGGAACATGGTGCACCGTTGTTCTCCCGCAAGTACGGTCAATCGACCGGGGTTGTCATCTTCGACAAGGTGTTCGTGCCTTGGGACCGTGTGTTCCTGTCAGGTGAGTGGGAGTTCTCCGGCGACGTGACGTATAACTATGCAACGCATCACCGTCACAGCTGTATTGGTGCTCGTGCTGGTTTTGGTGACTTGCTTATCGGTGCTGGCGTGCTGATGTGCGAAGCCAATGGCCTCGACCCCAACAAGAAGGCCAACCTACGTGATCCGATGGTGGAACTCATCAAGATTACTGAGGGTTTCTATGCCTGCGGTGTGGCCGCCAGTGTCTACGCTGTGCAAGACCCATATTCGAAGACCTTCATGCCGGAACCGGTGTATTCGAACATCGGCAAGCTGCTGCTCTCGACCCAGATTTACGACATGCACCGCCTTGCCCATGAAGTATCTGGTGGCCTTATCGTTGCGTTGCCTGGGCCTGATGAAGACCACAACCCGGCAACGGCGGCCACTCTGGCTGAAGTTCTGCGTGCCAACCCCGATGTACCTTACGACAAGCGTATTGAGGTTTCGCGCTTCATTGAGGATTTGACGGCTTCCTATCAGGGTGGCTGGTACTCCCTCATCAGTCTGCACGGCGGCGGTTCCCCGACAGCGCTGAGGCAGGAAATCTGGCGCAACTACCCGGTGGGAAGCAAGGTGGAACTGGTGGAACGCCTGATGGAGAGTGGCGTCTTGGCGGAAGACAATCGGGCAATTACCAAGAACAAGCAACCAGGCCGTTGCTGTGATGCGGGTTGCAGCCAGCCTGGCCAACAATTCATGGTGCCGCTGCCGGAAATCAAAAAGAAGAGCGCTTGATAGCTAATGCCACCTTCAGGTTTTCCTGAAGGTGGTACAACTCCGAAGCTCATCAAGGAGAACAGCAATGCTTCACGAAGCTATTAAATCGACTCTGGTTCTGGTAGATCTTCAGCAACGTCTGATGCCCAGCATCTTCGAAGGGGAGCGAGTCATCAAGGAGGCAGTTCGCCTAGCCAACATTGCCCGAATCCTTGAGATTCCTATCATCGGGACTGAACAAAGCCCCGAAGGAATTGGCGAGAACGTCAGTGAGGTTAAGCAGCTTTGTCACCAAACGGTCGTCAAACATCATTTCGATGGATGTGAAGATGGCCTAATTGAGGTCATTCCAGCCAACCGACGGACAGTCATCGTCGCCGGGTGCGAAGCACATGTTTGCGTTCTACAAACTTGTGCTGGCCTGCTTCAGCAAGGATTGAATGTAACGGTGGTCACCGACGCCGTCGGCTCTCGGGTCACGAGTACCCGTGATGCGGCTATTGCCAGACTAGGGACGGCAGGGGCAACGCTTGCGACGGTTGAGATGGTCGCCTTTGAGTGGATGCGGACAAGCAAGCATCCGCGATTCAAGGACGTTCTTGCTCTTGTTCGCTAAACAGCAGTGACCGCATTCTGA
>DAOMFF010000046.1:0-8318 GCA_035429665.1 Azonexus sp. | reverse complement strand
ATCAGACCAGCCGGCGCGGCAAGGTCGAGGACCTCCCGGAAGCGGGACAGCGCGTCGCCAGCTTGACCGTCGGCGAGCATTCCCGCTGCCTGGACAGTACCGACGCGCACCGCGAAATAATGTCCTCCGGCCTTGATGGCACTTTGCCAGGCACATTCGAGCGTGTCGACGGCAGCACCAAATCGCCCGGTCACGATGTCCAGGTAGGCGATCGCCAGTCGCCGGTAGCCGCAGACATGCGCATCCGCCGGCTCCGCGCTGTCGCGTCTGGCGTCGACCAGAGTTTCGAGCCGCGCCAGGCAGCCGGTCGCGGCGGTCAGATTCCCGGCATCGACGAAAAGACGCAGGCGCTCGACCAGCAGCCCGGCCTGCATGCGCGGCCACCCTTCAGACGCGGCAATCCGCTCTCCCTGATCGAGCAACTCATGGGCGAGCCGATGGTCATTGTTGCGATAGGCAATCCGCGTCAGCAACACATAGGCGCGCAGTTCGCAGTCGAGGAAGCCGGTGGCGTTGATGGCATCAAGCCTGCCGTGCAACATCCGTTCGGCCTCGTCGATCCGGTCCAGCTCATAGTTCTGGTGCGCAAGCAGCACCGTGGGAACCGCGTTGAGGCTGGAGTTCGGGCCACGGTCACGCACTGCCACCAGACTTGCCTGCTGATAACAGGACTGGGCTTCGGCGAACAGCAGGCGCTGCGAACAGGATAGTCCCCGCAGGCACAAGCGATAGATCTCCGTCGATGTTGCCTGCGCATCATGGTCGCCCGTCAGGTCTTCCCAAGGCACGGCTGCGGCCTCGGCATGCCTTCCTGCCATCAGGTGAGCAAAGAGCATGCAGTTGCCGACGACGTTGTTGATCCACGGGTCGGGCAACGGCCCTTCCATGTAGCGCCTGCCGAGCGCCAGCGAGGAAGCGGATGCGTCGGCCAGGCCGTGCACGCAAGTGCGCATGGCCAGGCACTCCTTGCCGGCGCGGCCCTCCGGATCGGGCAGTCCCGCCGCAATGTCGGCCGCGATTTCGTCAATCCACGCAACAGCCTCCTTGCGCCGTGCCGCAAGGACCATTGACCAACCCAAGGCGACACGCAGCGGCAACTGGTTTCGCGTCAGATCCTGCGGGAGCCAGCGCCGCCAGCCGAGCACGGTACCGATATTTCCCTCCATGATGAGGCGCATGGCACACTGCTCCGTCCACTCCGCAGCCAGGCCGCTGTCGCCGGAACTGACCGCATGACGGATTGCATCAGCCATGCGCCGATGGGCAAAGCACCAGTGAGCAGCCCTTCGCTGCAACTCGATAAACCTCTCCGGCGCCTCCTTGTGCAGGCGCTGGCGCAGGAAATCCGCCACCAGAGGGTGATAAATCCAGCTCGGCGGCTCCGTTCCCTCCAGGTCAACGAGCTGGTAGCGATGAATCAGCAGTTCGAGCATTTCGCCGCTGTTCGCCCTTCCGGTTACCGCGCCGCAGACGTCGGACGACAGCGCTTTCAGTATCGAAGTGTCGAGCATGAAGTCGCGGATATCCTGAGGCAGCCGCGCGAGGAACTCCCCCAGATAGGTCTCCAGCGCATGCGATCCGCCGCGACTTGAGCGCAAACACTGATCCGCCGCGATGCCGCCATGCAGGAACGAGCAGGCCAGACGCAATGCCGCAGCCCAGCCCCCCGTTTCCCGCTGCAGGGCGTTCACCGTGGTCGCGTCCGGAGCCTCCGCGGACTCCGACTGCAGGAGTCTTCCCGTTTCCTCAAGCGAGAAGCGGAGTTCGCCCACGTCGACCTCGAAAAGCTCCCCGCGGGCGCGCAATGTTCCCACGGGCAGGCCGGGCATCTCGCGCGTCGTCAGGACGATCCGGAAATGCCGCGGAGCATGCTGCAGGAGGAAGGCGATCGCTTCGCGAATTTCGGGGGTGTCGACGAGATGATAGTCGTCGATGAAAAGGCAGATCTCCTCCCCGGTTTCCGCGAGTGCATTGACCAGGGCGACAAGAACCGCATGCGACGGCGGCATCGAATTCGTTTCGAAGATGTCGAGCGCGCGACAGCCGGCGCCGGGACAGGCCTGTTCCAATGCGCTCGCGACGTAGTGCAGAAAAATTCCGGGCTCGCTGTTTTCCCGCTCGGCGCGGACCCAGGCAACGCGTTGCCCCGCGGCTTCCAGCTCGGCGCTCCAGTCGACCGCCAGCGTCGTCTTGCCGTAACCTCCCGGCGCCTTGATCAGGATCAGTCGCGCGTCCGCCGCCCCCTGCAAGCGAAGAAGAAGACGCTGCCGGCGAATTCTCCGGCGGGCCACCGGCGGGCATTGCGTGGTGGTCAGCAGCGGAACGAAATCGCCCCCCGCCGCAGCGGGTTCCTGCCGGGTTGCCGGTTTCGGAATTATCAGGCTGAGGCCGTCGGCTGTCCGGGCTGCCGGCAGCGGGCGAACGGTCGCCATCAAATTCCCGTCGTCCCCAGGCTCACCGCCCGCTCTCCTGTGGCATGCCGCGTTCGATGATGCGAGCGCAGTCGGTTCCGCGTGGCAGGCTGCCGTATTGGCCCTGGCCCCGGCGCTCGAGCCGTGAATGGCAGAAGGCATCCGCTGCCCAGTCCGGCGCATGCCGCACCAGGAGGCTGGCCTGCAGACCGAGCGCCAGGCGGTCGGCAATATCCCGCGCAACGAATTCGGAATCCCGGCGGTCGGCGAGGTCTGCCCTGAGTGCCGCGACATGCCGGTCGAGCGCGGCATTGCCGCCGCGCGCCAGGTCCACCTCGGCGAAATAGGCATCGATCACGGCCGGCGTCTTGTTCATCGCGCGCAGCATGTCGAGGCACTGGATGTTGCCGCTGCCTTCCCAGATCGCGTTGACCGGCGATTCGCGGAACAGGCGCGGCATCGGCGAATCCTCCATGACGCCGCTGCCGCCGATGCACTCCATCGCCTCGGCCACGTGCTGCGGCATCCGCTTGCACACCCAGTACTTGCCCAATCCGGTGCCGAGCCGCACGAGCAGCGCTTCGCCTTCATCACATTCATGGTCGAGCGCCCGTGCCATCCGCATCGACAGCGCCGTGGCCGCCTCCGACTCCAGGGTCAGATCGGCCAGGACGTTCTGCATCAGCGGCTGGTCGACAAGCCGCCTGCCGAACGCGCTGCGCTGCCCGCAGTGATGCAGCGCCTGCACCGTCGCCGCGCGGATGCCGCCACTCGAACCGACCAGGCAGTCGAAACGCGTCATCGCCACCATGTCGATGATCGTCCGCACCCCCCGGCCCTCCTCGCCGACCATCCAGGCCAGCGCACCGCGCAACTCGGTCTCGCAGGATGCGTTCGAGGCATTGCCCATCTTGCGCTTGAGGCGCTGGATCTGCATCGGGTTCTTCAACCCGTCCGGGCGCCAGCGCGGTAGCAGGAAACAGGTCAGGCCACGGGTGGTCTGGGCCAGCGTCAGGAAGGCATCGCACATCGGCGCCGAAACGAAAAACTTGTGGCCGACAAGTTCATAGGCCTGCCCCGGACCTTCCCGGCCAACCGGGAAGGCGCGCGTCGTGTTGGCGCGTACGTCGGAACCGCCCTGCTTCTCGGTCATCGCCATGCCGATAGTCAGCGCCACCTTTTGATCGGCCGGCACGTTGCGCGGGTCATAACCGTCTGCGGTAATCCGGCTTTCCCAGAGCGCGGCCAGTTCCGGCTGGTGGCGCAGCGCCGGCACGGCGGCGAAGGTCATCGTGACCGGGCAGCAGTGGCCGGCCTCGACCTGCGACATCATGAAGAACTTCGCCGCCCTCGCCACGTGCGCGCCGGACCCTGGGCTGCGCCACGGCGCCGCGTGCATGCCGGCTCCCAGCGACGTCTCCATCAGCGCGTGATAGGCGGGATGAAAGCGCACCAGGTCGATCCGGTGGCCGAAGCGGTCATGCGTATCAAGTTCCGGAGGATAGCGATTGGCCTGCTCGCCGAGCGCGAGAAAATCGCCGGACCCGAGCCTGGCTCCGAACGCCAGCAGCGCCGCCTCCGCCGCCTGCCCTCCCTGGTCGCCGACAGCTTCCCGCAGGGCGCGATCGCTGGCGTACAGGTTGTAGTCGACGAGCGCCGCCGGCTGATTGAGCACTTCATGCGTCTGCGCGAGGTAACGGTCGCCCACCATGGCGGCCAACCCAATTCCTGCAAAATCGTCTTGCTTCATTGCTGTCTCCAGTTATTTTCATGGCAGCACACCGCCTCTTCGGGCTTTGGCTGGAACAGCGTCCGATCATTGCCGCGCCGGGCGCAGCGACCGCCACACGCCAAATATACTCCGTGGCGGCGCCGCTTGAACAGCGCGACCCCGGCCCCCCGGATTCTCCCGCCATGCCGACCCATGACCGACCCCACGCAGCAACTCCTGGCGAACCGCAAGCCAGGTCTGCCCTAAGCGAGCGCAAAAATGCCCTGATTGGCGGGTTGACCGCAGCAGGGTGGGTCAGGTTGGCCGCATGGGCGGCCCGTTCGATCACCACCAGTTCCGTTCTACGGCCGATGCCGGCGCACAGCGCCTCGGCTCGCGACAGCGGGATCGCCATGTCCAGGCTGCCGTGGATGACCAGCGCGGGAGATCAGGCAGTCGGTTGGCGCCACGAGTTGCCTGTCATCAGGAAGCCGTGGCTGAGTATCACCGGCAGGCCGTCGCCGCCGGCGTCGTCAAAACAGATGCGTTGGTCGTCGAGTTGGGCGAAGGGCATGAGGAAACCCCTGTCCGGCTGAAACCGCCCAAAACAAGTCATGGATTCTTCCGGCTGGTAGAGTACGCGAATTGCGCGGCGTTGGAGCAGGGAAGGAATGCGACGATGGAACGGGTGGTGTGACGACAGCCTCGAGTCGTGGCTGCCCGCCGAAGCGTGCCGCTTCATGCACGACGTAATCGGGGCCGGGATGCGGCGCGCCGGCGGCGTGAACGCACCGGCCATGCGGCGATGAGCGAGCGAGCGCCTCCACAGCCTGCCGGAGAGCCGCTTGCCGTGAAGGCGCGCGACGAACTGGTGCTGGCCATCGATTGCGGGACGCAAAGCGTTCGCGCCCTGCTCTTCGACCTTGCTGGCAACCTGGTCGGACGGGCGCAGGAAGGCCTGAACGACTATCAGTCGCCGCACCCGGGCTGGCATCAGCATGACGGCGAGGCATTCTGGCAGGCCGCGGCGCGCTGCTGCCGGCAACTCTGGCAGCAGGATGACGCCTGGCGCGCGCAGCTGCGCGGCGTGGCTGTGACCACGCAGCGCGGCTCCATCGTCCCGGTGGACGCCGACGGCAACTGCCTCTATCCGGTGATCACCTGGCTCGACCAGCGACGCGCCAGCGCCGTGCCGGCGGTCAAGCCGTGGTGGGCGCTGGCCCTAGGGCTGATCGGCGAGAAGAGCACTGTCCGTGCCTTCCAGCGTGAAGCCGACGTCAACTGGCTGGCCGAGCATGAACCCGAGATTCACCGGCGCACGCACAAGTACCTGCTGGTCTCCGGCCTGCTGCACCAGCGCCTCACCGGCCGCTTCGCCGATTCCGCCGGTTCGCTGGTCGCCTACCTGCCGATCGATTTCCGGCGCCATCGCTGGGCCGGCCGGCTGGACTGGAAATGGCAGGCACTGGCGATTCGCCCGGAACAGTTGCCGGAACTGGTTGCGGTGGGCGAACAACTGGGCGAGATCAGTGCCGCCGCCGGCGCCGCCACCGGCATTCCCTGCGGCCTGCCGGTGATTGCCGCGGCCGCCGACAAGGCGTGCGAGATCCTCGGTGCGGGAGCGATCGCCCCCGATGTCGGCGCGCTGTCCTACGGCACGACAGCGACGATCAACATCACTTCGCCGCGCTATCTGGAAGTCTCGCCCTGGGTGCCGCCCTACCCGGCGGCCGTTCCCGGCCAGTACAGTTGCGAGGTGCAAATCTTCCGCGGCTACTGGATGGTGAACTGGTTCAAGGAACAGTTCGGCCAAGCGGAAACGATGGCCGCTGCCGCCGCCGACGTCCTCCCCGAAGCGCTCTTCGACGAGATGGTCGGCACCGTCCCGCCCGGCTCGATGGGGCTGATACTGCAACCCTACTGGAGCCCCGGCGTGCGCCAGCCGGGCCCGCTGGCCAAGGGCGCGGTGATCGGCTTCGGCGACGTGCATACGCGTGCCCACCTTTATCGCGCCATTCTCGAAGGGCTGGCCTACGCCTTGCGCGAGGGGCGGGAGCGCCTCGAAGCACGCAGCAAGGTCGACCTGCGCGAACTTCGCGTCTCCGGCGGCGGCGCGCAGTCGGATGCCGCCATGCAACTGACCGCCGACATCTTCAACCTGCCGGCACTGCGCCCACACACGCACGAAACCTCGGGCCTCGGCGCGGCCATCGACTGCGCGGTCGGTCTCGGCCTGCACTCCGATTTCACCGCGGCCGTCACCGGCATGACGCGCACCGGCAAACGCTTCGAGCCGATCGCCGAACATTCGGCGCTCTATGGCGAACTTTACGAGCGGGTCTACAAACGCATGTACAAGCAACTGGCGCCGCTCTACGCGGAGATCCAGGACATCACCGGCTACCCGAAACTCGGATGAGGCGCAGCAACAAATTTTTGAAAGGAGCAGTGCCATGACTTTCCGCTCGATCTTTCGTCCCGACCTGTTCGCCGGCCGCAGCATCGTCGTTACCGGCGGCGGCAGCGGCATCGGCCGCTGCACGGCGCATGAACTGGCGGCGCTCGGCGCACGCGTGGCACTGGTCGGACGCACACCGGAAAAGCTCGACACGGTACGCGCGGAAATCGGCGGCGATGCGGCGACGACGCACGCCTGCGACATCCGTGACGAAGACAAGGTGCAGGAAACAGTCGCCGCCATTCATGCCGCGCACGGCCGCATCGACGGGCTGGTCAACAATGCCGGCGGCCAATATCCGGCACCGCTCGCATCCATCACCGCCAAGGGCTGGGACGCCGTCGTCAGGAACAACCTGACAGGGGGTTTCCTGATGGCGCGCGAATGCTACACGCAGGCGATGGCGCGGCATGGCGGCGCCATCGTGAACATCATCGCCGACATGTGGCACGGCATGCCCGGCATGGGCCACTCCGGCGCGGCGCGCGCGGGAATGCTCAATTTCACCGAAACCGCCGCCTGCGAGTGGGCAGTCTCGGGGGTCAGGGTCAATGCCGTGGCGCCCGGCTATATCGCCACCTCGGGGCTCGACACCTACCCGCCCGAGTTCATCGAGCAGGCGCGAAAACTGCCGCGCAAGGTGCCGCTGCAACGCTTCGGCATCGACGCCGAGGTCGCGGCGGCGATCGTCTTCCTGCTGTCGCCGGCGGCAAGCTACATCACCGGCTCGGTCATCCGCGTCGACGGTGGGGTCCCGAACGCCCGCCCGACCTGGCCCTTGCCCACGCACGACAAGTCACGGCCCTTCGATGGCCACGAAGGGTAAATCCCATGCGTCCCCAAAATACGGACACCTTGTGCGGACCATTCCGGGCCAGATAGAAGACCGGAAAAACTGCATCCATGGCGAGATAGCCGTCGACCAGATCAGATAACCACCATTCAGTATTTGAGGGGCACGGGCGGTGCGGATATCCTCGCGTTCGTTCCGCCCGATCCCGGTCTCCAAGACGAGTGGATGACTTGTCATCGCCGGGAGGCAATTCAGGCTAGACTCCCGACTCATGGACACACTCATCATCAAGATCAGCGGCATGAGGGGCGAGGATTGCGTGCGCGTCGTCGCCAATACGATTCAGGACTTGCCTCATATCGGCCATATCGAGGTCTCGCTGGAGAAGGAGCAGGCCATCGTCGAATATGGGCGGCTGATCGAGCCGGATGACATCGTGCGAGCAATTGAGGATGCGGGTTATCCAGCGTCCTGCTGAATTCCGGAGATCGCACAATTTGCGTATCGAATGGCGGCTCGCAACCCTATGCCAACCAAACGGTAGCGTTGTTCATGACGACAAGATTCGACGATCCTGCGCTGTTGGTCATGGTGTCTTGTCGACAGGCTGCGGACCCCCTGGACGATTGCGTTAAATCGGCCTTTTGGCCAACATCGGCCCCATGATGAATCCGAACTCCAGCGCCCCGCAGCGCGTCGTCAAGGTCAGGCGGGACTACAACACCTGGGTAGCCAATGAAACCCTGGAGGATTACGCGCTCAGATTCACGCCGCGCAGTTTTCGCAAATGGTCCGAAATGCGCGTTGCCAACACCGCCTTTGGCGCGGCGTCCTTCCTAGTATTGGAGGCGGTCGGCGCGACCATGCTGGTCAATGCCGGCTTCATCAACGCCTTCTGGGCGATCCTGGTCACCGGCCTGATCATTTTCCTGCTCGGCCTGCCGA
>DAOMFF010000045.1:0-8507 GCA_035429665.1 Azonexus sp. | reverse complement strand
AGGATCGCCGGCGTGCTGACGGTGAAGTCGATTACCGACTGGAACGTCAGCACCGCCTCATCGCCGCTACTTCAGACAACTACCGCGCTCAACTCCTCAGTCTTGTATAAGTTTCATGCGATTGCCTTGGGGTTTGACGCTGTTGCGGTCGACGACGAAAACACGCCAAATACCGAATCCGCGCGTTACGCCCCGAGATGCATCGGAATCCGTCGCGGCCCGAAAGCGCGGCCGTCGTGGCCTAAAATCGGGCCGAAGCGGCCGGCGATGGCGGTCTGGCAGTTCGGGCCACGGCCTTGCAGGTCGAGGTCGTAGCGTTGGATGTCGTACCAGTTGCGGACGATCATTGCGGCCTTGCAGCTCGCGCAGAAAGTGGTGCCGCCTTCGCTGTCGTGGACGTTGCCGGTGAAGATGTGGTGCAAGCGAGCTTCGGGCGTAATGCGGCGGGCGCGGGCGATGATTCCTACCGCTTGTGGTTCGCCAACGGCGGTCAACGGACCGCCGGCCATCCTCACTGCCGATGACTTACGCGCCAAGCCGCAACGCAGCGACGGCGGATGACCGCGGTCGATCTCGCCGGGACGTTTGGCGGGCGGTTTCCCGGCGGTTGTGGCCCCGGGTGTCATCAACAACCTGGGGCCATGGTGGTATAAGGACCGCTTGCTTGCGGCAACGACCTGAACACGTTTGGCAGGACCTCGAGGAAGGAGATGACGATGCGGATTCGCATCATCGGCGCGGCCAGTGGCGTCGGCGCTCGCGACGGGGGGTGTGAATACGGGCCGGCGGCGTTCCACCGTTCTCCGGCCTGGCGCGAACTTGAGCACCATCCGCTGGTCACCTGGGGTGTAACGCTGTTGGCGCCTGATGCCGCTGGCGCTGGGCCGGTTGGCCGGGTCGCCGGCCTTTGTCGTGATCTTGCCGACAGCGTCGGCGAAACGCTGCTCGACGGCGCCTTTCCCCTGGTCATCGGCGGTGATCACTCGATCGCCATCGGCACGTGGAGCGGCGTCGCGCGTTTCGCCGGCGCGCCGCTCGGCCTGCTGTGGATTGACGCCCATCTTGACAGCCACACCCCTGAAACAACGCATTCCGGCGCCATCCACGGCATGCCGCTGGCCTGTCTGCTGGGGCAGGGCGACCGGCGCGTGCTGGACATCGGTATCCGCGGGCCTCAGCTCGATCCGCATCACACTGTCGTTCTCGGGCCGCGTTCCTGGGAACCCGAGGAAGCGGAGTTCCTCGCCGGGATGGGTGTTCGCGTCATCTGCCGCGACGAGATCGGCGAACGCGGCCTCGCTGCGTGTCTGGCCGAGGCCGCGGCAATCGTCGCGGCGGCGGCCAACGGCTTTGGCATTACAATCGACCTCGACGCTTTCGATCCGGCGGCGGCTCCCGGAGTCGGCAGTCCGGAACCCGAGGGTCTGCCGGCTCGCGAGGTACACGCCGGCCTGCGCCGGCTGGCCGCTAGCTCGGGCCTGCATGCAATGGAGATTGCTGAATACAACCCGTACCGAGATCGCCATGGCATGACTGCGAAGCTCATTTGCAACCTGATCAGGGACATCCTGCCGCAGTCTGAATGCGCAGGGTGCGTCGGCGGTCAGACTGGCGCGTGAACTCGGAAAGATGAACCACGATCCTCATTTGCTTCTCGGCCTCGCGCCGGATGCCGGGCCCGCCGAACTCAAGCGTGCCTACCGTCGGCTGGCCATGCGCTGGCACCCGGACCGCAACAGCGACCCGTCGGCGCCCGAGCGTTTCCGGCAGATCCGGGCAGCCTACGAGCAGCTTGTCGCGGTCGACGGTCCGGAAGGGGCGAAAACGCCGGAGGACGATGACAAGCCGACGGCCAGCAGGAAAGCGGCGGACATTCGTCTGAACCTCGACATCAGCCTCGAACAGGCGGCCTTTGGCTGCCGCCGCACGGTCGAAGTGACGCGTGGCAAGCCCTGTGCAACCTGCGACGGCAGCGGCGAGTCCGGAATCACCCGGACGCGGTTTTGCGCGGCGTGTCACGGCAGCGGTCGGGTGCGCGACGCCAAGCGTGTGCTGGTGACCTGCGGCGAATGCGCCGGGCGCGGTTTCTTCAGCGAACGGATCTGCCCGGACTGTGCCGGCAGCGGGCGCGAACTCGGCCGGGTCAGCCTCAAGATCAGCGTGCCCGCGGGATTGCTGCCGGGCGACGATCTGCGCCTCGCCGGGCAGGGGGAGCCGGCGACTGCCGACCTGGCGGCCGGCGACCTGTATCTGACCATTCTCGTTCGCAGCCACCCGCTGTTTCAGTTACGCGGGCGCGATCTTCATTTCGCCATGCCGGCAAGCGCGCTGGCCCTGATGGCCGGCGACGAGATCCGCTTGCCGACGTTGGGCAAACCCGTTTCGCTAACCCTCGACCCCGGACCGCCCGACGCGCGCGAAGTGCGGATACCGGGCAAGGGCTACCCCGGGCGCGGCAGGCATCAAGCCGGCGACCTGGTCGCGCGTCTTGATCCGGTCTTCCCGGCCACGCTCACTGCCCGCCAGCGCAAAATGCTGCTCAAGGCCAATGCGGCATTGATGGATGGCGGCGCTGACGCCTTGCCGGAGATCGCCGCCTGGAACCTCGGGCAGCGTGGCGGCTCGCCTGACGCCTAGAGCAGCGGACTCATCATCTGCACCGCGTTTTCGAGCAGACGCCGCCCGCGCGGGCGGGCGCGCCATGCCGCGAGTTCCAGGCGCTGCGAGCGGGCTTCGTAGTCGCGCTGGAGGGCCCGCGTCGTCGCCGAGAATTCATGATCGTAGGCAATCAGCGAGACCTCGAAATTCAGCTCGAAGCTGCGGAAATCGAGGTTCACCGTGCCGAAAACCGTGAATTCATCGTCAACGACCATGCTCTTGGTGTGCAACAACCCGTCGCGGAACTGCAGGATCGTCACCCCGACTTCGAGAAGGTCTTCGTGGTAGGCTTCGCTGGCAAAACGTACCAGGCGTGAGTCGATCTTTTCAGGAACGATCAGCACGACACGGATGCCGCGCAGGGCAGCCGAGCGCAATGCCGTCAGCAGCGCCTCGCCGGGAACAAAATAGGGCGTGGTGAGGACGATTTCGCGGCGGGCGGCGTAGATCGCGGCGAGCAGCAGGGCATCGATGCGCAGCCGCGAAGTTTTCGGACCCGAGGGAAATATCTGGACGTGGCCGGTGCCGGCAGCTGGCAGGTCAGGGGGCGGCAGCGGCGCGAAAACCCCGCCGGTCTGCAGCGACGTCAGCGACAGCGAGACCGCCTCGAGCACCCAGGCGGCTGGTCCCTCGATCCGCGCCATGGCGTCCACCCACTCGCCGACGCCCGCATCCTGCTTAAAAAAACGTGGATCGGCGATGTTCATGCTGCCCATGTAGGCAATCCGGCGGTCGATGACCGCGATCTTGCGGTGATCGCGCAGATCGAAGCGAACAAACAGCGCGCGCAGCGGATTGACCGGCAGCATTTCGACGACGTTGACACCGGCATTACGCAGACGATCGAAGGCCGGGCTCTTGAAGAACGGGCGGCTGCCCAGCGAATCCATTAGCGTCGAGCAGGCGACGCCACGCTGGGCGGCGCGGGCGAGCGCCGCGATCAGGTCATCGACGAAGCCGCCGGCGCTCCAGATGTAGAACTCCATGTGCACCGAGGCATGTGCGGCGTCGATGTCGGAAATCATGGCGCGCATGATCGATTCGCTGTCGGCGAGCAGTTGCAGGCGATGGCCGCTCATCAGCGGCAGCCCGACCGCCGCCTGGGCCAGGCGGCTGACGCTTTCGCCGCCGCTGGACAGGCGCGTCGGTGAGGCGATGCTGGCGACCGGAATGTGTTCCGCCCAGATCTGCACCTGCGGGCGCAGGGCAAGGGCCCGCTGCATCCAGACGCGGCCGAGACGCCGCTCGCCGATCAGCAAATACATCAGGGCGCCGATACCTGGAAGCAGGATCACCAGCAGCAGCCAGGCAACCGCCGTCCCGTGCGCCGAGCGCCGCGAAAAAATGCGCAGCGAGACCGCCACGACCAGCAGGATGTCGAGAACGGGGAGGAGATTCAGCATCATTGTGGCAGTATCATCCGCCTGATCGACCCCGGTCAACGGGGGGCCGTTCCCCGTGATGTGACTTCTGGTGGCTGCGGATGTTGCCGGAAATTGAAGCGTTGCGGCACGTCGACCGCAGCGATCGGCTTGAGGGCCAGACCTTGCCAGGAAATCCGCCCGGACTTGCCCTTCATCAGCGCAAGAAAAGCGTTTTCGTCGGCCGGGCGGGCGTCCGGATCGTGGCACTGGGCCAGAAACCCGGCGAGATCGCGGTCATCGAGGAGGCCGATACCGAGCGCGGTTTCGAGCAACACATGGCCGTCTTCGTCGAGATGAAGCGACTTCGGCGCGCCACCTGCAGCTCCGGTCTGGCTGACGAAGCCTTCATCTTCCTGCCGGAATACCCACGGCGTGTAGGCAAGGCTGACGAAAACCCGTTGCGGGCCGTTCTGCACGAACCAGCAGCCGGAGTCATCGCAACCGTACTGCCGGTTGATGAAGGCGATCAGGCCACCGTGCGAGATGCGCTCTCCCTGCAATCGCCAGTGTCCGCGCCGGTCGAGCGACAGCCAGTCGTAACAGGCTGGGACGTCGGGCCATCTGGCGATGGCCGAGAAATCGACCGCCATCAGTCGGCGTAGTTCTCCGGAGGCGGGCAGGCGCAGTTCAGGTGGCGGTCGCCATAGACGTCGTCGATGCGATTGACGCTTGGCCAGAACTTGTTGCTCCTCACCCAGGGCAGTGGGAAGACAGCCTGTTCGCGGGTGTAGGGGTGACTCCAGCCGGCATCGACGACATCCGCCTGCGAATGCGGGGCATTCTTCAACGGGTTGTTGTCGGCGGCCCAGACGCCGTTCTCGACCTGGCGGATTTCCGCGCGTATGGAAACCATCGCTTCGATGAAGCGGTCCAGCTCGGCTTTCGACTCCGATTCCGTCGGTTCGACCATGATCGTTCCGGCGACCGGGAAGGACACCGTCGGCGCGTGGAAACCGTAGTCCATCAGGCGCTTGGCGATGTCGATCTCGGCGATGCCGGTGGCGGCCTTGATCGGGCGGATGTCGAGAATGCACTCGTGGGCCACGCGCCCATTTTTCCCGACGTAGAGCACCGGGTAGTGCGCCGTCAGCTTCTGCGCGACGTAGTTGGCGTTGAGGATGGCGACTTGCGTGGCCTTCTTGACGCCCTCGCCACCGAGCATGGCCAGGTACATCCAGGAAATGGTCAGGATCGATGCCGATCCGAACGGGGCAGCGGCAACCGCACCCTGTCCGCTGTGCGGGCCGTCGATGGGGGCAACAATGTGGTTGGCCATGAAGGGCGCCAGGTGCGCCTTGAGGCCGATCGGACCCATGCCCGGTCCGCCGCCGCCGTGCGGGATGGCGAAGGTCTTGTGCAGGTTCATGTGGCTGACGTCGGCGCCGATGAAACCGGGCGAGGTCAGGCCGACCTGGGCGTTGAGGTTGGCGCCGTCCATGTAGACCTGGCCGCCGTGCCGGTGAACGATGGCGCAGATGTCGCGCACTCCTTCCTCGAAAACGCCGTGGGTCGACGGGTAGGTGAGCATCAGGCAGGCCAGTTTCGCTGCATGCAATCCGGCCTTGTTTTCGAGGTCGACCGTATCGACGTTGCCGTGCTCGTCGCAGTCGACGACGACGACCTGCATGCCGCACATTTGCGCGGTGGCCGGATTGGTGCCGTGCGCCGACTTCGGGATCAGGCAGACGTTGCGGTGGTCTTCGTCACGACTGGCGTGGTAGCGGGCAATCGCCACCAGACCGGCGTATTCGCCCTGCGCCCCGGAGTTCGGCTGCATGCAGATGGCGTCGAAGCCGGTGACGGTCTTCAGCCATTCGGTCAGGCCGCCGATCATCTCGTGATAGCCACGCACTTGGTCGCGCGGGGCGAATGGGTGCAGGCCGCCGAATTCCGGCCAGGTGACCGGGATCATCTCGCTGGTCGCGTTCAGCTTCATGGTGCAGGAGCCGAGCGAGATCATCGAGTGGTCGAGCGCCAGATCCTTGTTCTGCAGCGACTTCAGGTAGCGCAGCATCTCGTGTTCGGTGTGGTGCGTGTTGAACACCGGGTGCTGCAGGATGGCGTCGGCGCGGTAGAGGTCATCGGGCAGCGCCGGGTCGGCGGCGGCGACCTGAATGTCGATGGCTTCCATGTCGAGCGTGACCTGGGCGAACAGCTTGAACAGGGTAGCAACATCGTTGCGGGTGGTCGTTTCGTCGAACGAAACACCCAGCACACCGGCCGCGACGCGGCGCAGGTTGTAACCGGCGGCCAGCGCTGCGTGATAGACGGTTTCAGCGCGGGCGCCGAGGTCGAACTGGATGGTATCGAAGAACTGCCGGGTCAGCACGGGAATGCCGGCGCGCTTCAGCCCTGCGGCGAGGATGGCGGTCAGGCGGTGGATGCGGCCGGCGATCAGGCGCAACCCTTCGGCGCCGTGATAGACGGCGTACATGCCGGCCATGTTGGCGAGCAGAACCTGCGAGGTACAGATGTTGGAATTGGCCTTCTCACGGCGGATGTGCTGTTCGCGCGTCTGCAGCGTCATGCGGTAGGCAGTGTTGCCGCGCGCATCTTTCGAAACGCCGATGATGCGGCCCGGCATCGAGCGGACGTAGGCTTCGCGGGTGGCGAAGAAGGCTGCGTGCGGGCCGCCGAAGCCCATCGGGATGCCGAAGCGCTGGCTGGAGCCGAGGGCGATGTCAGCGCCCATGGCGCCCGGCGACTTGAGCAGCACCAGGGCCATGAGGTCGCTGGCGACGGCAATGGTTGCACCCTTTGCCTTGAGGCCGGCGATGGTGGCGGTCAGGTCGCGGATCTCGCCATTGTCGTTCGGGTACTGGAGCAGGGCACCGAAGAATTCTTGGTCTTTTACCGCGTCGACCGCGGCAACCATCAGTTCGAAGCCGAAGTAGGCGGCGCGCGTCCTGACCACGTCGATGGTCTGCGGGAAGCAGGCGGCATCGACCAGGAAACGGTTCGATTTCGATTTGGATACCCGGCGCGCCATGGCCATGGCTTCGGCGGCGGCAGTCGCCTCGTCGAGCAGCGAGGCGTTGGCGATTTCCAGCCCGGTCAGGTCGACGACCATCTGCTGGAAGTTCATGAGCGCTTCGAGACGGCCCTGGGCGATTTCAGCCTGGTAGGGCGTGTAGGCGGTGTACCAGCCCGGGTTCTCCATGACGTTGCGCAGGATAACCTTGGGCGTCAATGTGTCGTAATAGCCCATGCCGATGCACGACTTGTTGATGACGTTCTTGCGGGCGATGGCCTTCAGCGTCGCCAAGGCCTCGTGCTCGCGTTGCGGCGGGGGCAGCGGTAGGTCGGCCGGAAGGCGGATGGCCGCGGGAACGGTCTGGTCGATCAGGTCGTCGAGGCTGGCGGCGCCGATGGTGGCCAGCATCTCGGCGATTTCGGTCGGGCACGGGCCGACGTGACGGGTGATGAACTCGTCACGCTGCTCCAGTGCGGAGAGCGGTTGATTGAGCGGCATGGACGATCCTTGTTCAGGCGGCATCGGCGACAGCTTGGTAAGCGGCGGCGTCGAGCGTCTGGTCGAGATCGGCGATGTTGTCCGGGGTCATCTTGAACAGCCAGGCCGCGTAGGCGTCCTGATTGACCGATTCCGGCGCGTCGGCGACGGCCTGGTTCACCTCGGTGACGGTGCCGGCGATCGGCGCGTAGACGTCTGCTGCCGCCTTGACCGACTCGACGACGGCGATTTCCTTCTCGGCATCGTAATGCGCGCCAACTTCCGGCAGTTCGACGAAGACGAGGTCGCCGAGGGCTTCCTGGGCGTGGTCGGTGATGCCGACGGTGACGGTGCCGTCAGCGTTGAGCAGCATCCATTCGTGGGAGGCGGCGTACTTGAGGTTGGCGGGGACGTTGGACATGGTTTTCTCCTGAATGGGGTTGAATTAGATGACTGCTTTGCCGTTGCGGGCGAATACGGGTTTGGTGACCTTGGCCTTGAGCAGCTTGCCGCGGATGTCGACCTCGACTTCGTCGCCGATGGCGACGCCAAGCGGCAGGCGGGCGAGGGCGATGGATTGCTGCAGCGTTGGCGAGAAACTGCCTGAGGTAATCGCGCCATTACCTTGTTTCGTAATGACTTGTTGATGTCCGCGCAGCACGCCCTTGTCAAGCAGGACGAGGCCGAGGAACTGCTTCTGCTGGCCTGCTGCGGTCAACGCCGATTTACCGACGAAATCGCGCGCGTCCTTAATCGCAACGGTCCACGCCAGGCCGGCGTCAAGCGGCGATACCGTTTCGTCCATGTCCTGGCCGTAGAGATTCATGCCAGCTTCGAGGCGCAGCGTGTCGCGTGCGCCGAGGCCACAGGGGGCGACGCCGGCATCCTTGAGCTTCTGCCAAATCACTTCAGCTTCCACGGCTGGCATCATGATTTCAAAGCCATCTTCTCCCGTGTAGCCGGTGCTGGCGATG
>DAOMFF010000044.1:6045-8760 GCA_035429665.1 Azonexus sp. | reverse complement strand
CGTGGCCGGTCTGGCAGGCGCCGGCGCCGCCGCTGTGGGCTGCGCTTGTCGCCGGCCTTGGCGTCGCCATCTGCCTGCTGCCGCGCGGCGTGCCGGGGCGACTGCTCGGCGCGGTGCTGCTGCTGCCGGCGATCTTCTGGCCGGTGGCGCGGCCGTCCGAAGGCGAGGCCTGGGTGACGGTGCTCGACGTCGGCCAAGGGCTGGCAGTCATCGTGCGCACCCGCGAGCACACGCTGATCTACGATCCCGGACCGCTCTACAGCGCCGAATCCGACGCCGGGCAACGGGCGGTCGTGCCCTATCTGCGCGCGCAGGGCATCGACAAGGTGGACATCCTGATGGTGACCCATCTCGACAGCGATCACGCCGGCGGGACGGCTTCGGTCAAGTCGGCGCTTGCCGTCGGCGAGGTCGTTTCGTCGCTTGGCGACGCGGGCACCGAGCCCTGCCGCAACGGGCAGAACTGGTCGTGGAATGGCGTGCAATTGACTGTGCTGCACCCCGAAATGCAGGACTACGCCGAGAAGCGCAAGAGCAACAACCTGTCGTGCGTGCTGCGCATCGACGTCGGTGGCCGGCGCATGTTGCTGACTTCCGACATCGAGGCGCGCGACGAAGCGACACTGCTGCAGCGCGATCCAGCCGCGCTGAAGGCCGACGTGCTGCTGGTGCCGCATCACGGCAGCCGCACTTCGTCGACGCCCGAGTTCATCGCCGCGGTGGGGGCGCCCGACGTGATGATACCGGTCGGTTACCGCAACCGCTTCGGGCATCCCAAGGCCGACGTGGTCGCCCGCTACGAGGCGACCGGTGCCCGCCTGTGGCGAACCGACCGCGACGGCGCGCTGCGCGTGGCTCTGGGCGGGCAGGGCGTCACCCTGAACGCCTGGCGCGACGAGCGTCGTCGCTACTGGCACGGCCGGTGATACATTCGGGTTTCAGGAGGAAAAATGCAAATCGGACATCGCAACGTGCCCTGCGTCGGCCTGTCGGGGCCGGATCGCATGACTCTCACGGAAGCGGGCGCCCACGACGGACTGCGCATGAAATTCCGCCGTATCCTGGCCCTTCTGGTCTGCTGCGTGACCAGCCTTCCCGCGCTGGCCGCGCCTGTCGGCAGCAAGTTTTTCACTAGTCGCGACGGTCTGCGCCTGCATTACCTCGAAGCCGGCCATGGCCAGAAGACCGTTGTCCTCATTCCCGGCTGGCTGATGCCGGCTGCGGTGTTCCGTCTGCAGCTCGAGGCGCTGGGCGACCAGTTCCGCGTTCTGGCGTTCGATCCCCGCTCGCAGGGGCAGTCGGAGATCTCGACCGAGCCCCACGATCCGGCACGGCGCATGGCCGACATGGAAGATTTCCTGCGCGCCGCCGGTGTCGGTGACTACGTTCTCGCGGGCTGGTCGCTGGGCGTGCTGGAGTCGCTGGATTTCATCGAACGCAAGCCGCAGACCGGGCTGCGCGGCCTGATCCTGATCGACAATTCGATCGGCGAGGGGACGCCGCCCAGGCCGTCAGCGCGTAGTTCGAAGCGCAGCAGCACCAACCCCAGGGAACGCGAGCAATACCTGCGTGACTTCTCCCGCGGCATTTTCCGGACACCGCCGCCCGACGACATCTATGAGGCTGTGCTGCGGTCGGCGCTGCAGGTGCCCGTGGGCGCGGCCAATCAGCTGATCGCCCAGCCCTATCCGCGCACCTACTGGCGGGAGATCGTGGCAAGGCAGCAAATACCGGTACTCTATGCCATCCGTCCCCGCTTGCGCGAACAGGGCGAAGCGCTGCTCGCAAGCAAGGGCGCGCAACTGGCACAAGTGGAAGTCTTCGAGGATGCCGGCCATGCCCTGTTCGTGGACGCGGCGCCGCGCTTCAATGCATTGACCGCCGACTTCGTCCGCCGCGCCTTCAGTTTGCCGGCGAACGCCGCACGACCTGCAGCGAACGGGAATCAGCCGTCTTCAGGTAACTGAAGGCAAACGGCAGGTCGCGCGGTTCCTTCTCGGCCCGGTAGGCTACAGCCAATTCGGGTTGGGAAGTGGTCGTAAAGAGAGGATGGGTCTTGCTGAACCTGCCATACAGACGCACCGGCCCGATCTTGCTCAGATCCTTGTAATTCAGGCCGGTTTCGTCCTGCACAACCATCGACGCGTTGGCCACCAGCGCGTCACGGAGGACTGTGAAGTTGGGTTGCTGCAGCAGGTGCGAAGCGGCCTTGAGCAGGAGCGGGTGCGCCGCCATCTGCCTGATCCAGGCCATCTTCGGTTCCGCTGCTTTCAGGGCGCTGTCCGAAAGATCCAGGCTGATATAGTCCAGCGTCACCCGGCGCCCGTCCTGCAGCAGGGAGAGGCGCACCGAGCCGGTTCTGGTCTCGCTGCCGGCCGCTTCCCATTCGCCCTTGTCGGAATTGAAACTCAGCGGTGACACGCCGGTGACTTCGTAACCCAGGCGTGCCGCAAAAGCCATCAGGATGGTGGTCGTACCCACGCCGCTGGCGCCATCACGCTGATCGTCGTTGAGGTCCAGGGTCCGGAAATAGCCGAGCTTGCCGAATTTCTCCCAGGCGCCGCCGAGTTTTTTCTCGAATGCCGCACGCTGCACGGCGTTCATGCTTTCGAGTTGCGCCGGCTGGCGCGCCCTCTGGATCGCCACCAGCACGTAACGTTCGGCACCGGGAAAGACACGCGCGACGGTCACGAAGTCGGGGCCGGAAAAAGGGTA
>DAOMFF010000044.1:0-5945 GCA_035429665.1 Azonexus sp. | reverse complement strand
GCGCAGATCAGCAAGGTGCGAGTGAGGTTGTGCAACATGTTTCGTTTCCGGAAAAATGAATTCAGGCGAAGCGACGCATGCCCACGCGCGCCAGAAAGAACAGCCCGACCAGCGCCAGCGCGATGCCGACTTCATGCGGACTCTGCGCTGCGCCAAGGACCAGGACCACCGTCGACACGCCGACGAACAACGGGGCGAAGACGTAGCGCACGAGCATCAGCGGCCGGCCTTCGAGATCGCAACTGCGACGGTACAAACCGAGAACGCAGAGGATCGGGAACAGGCCCAGCAGGAAACCCATGACGGTAAGTATCTGCACGAACGAGCCGGTCAGCACCATGGTGATGGACAGTCCCGCCTGCAGCCAGACCAGACGCGGCGTCACTACCGCCGGCGCACCCTCTTCGCTGCTGGCCTTGCCGAACCAGCCGAGCATGGTGGCGAGCACGCGCGGCCCGAGAAAGGCCGACACGCCGAGGGACGACAGCAGGGCGAACGCCACCAGCCCGGAGAACACCGCCGAAGCCTGGGCGCCAAAGAGATGCCTGACGAGCACCGCGATCACCGGGCCGACGCCATCGAGTTCCTGCGCCGGCAGGTGGGTCAGCAGTACGGCGTTGATCGCCACGTACAGCAGCATGATGATGGTCGTGCCTACCATCATGGCACGGCGTACATTGCGCGCCGGGTCGTGGATTTCACCGGCAACATAGATCGCCGCGTTCCAGCCGCTGTAGGCAAACATGACCAGCATCATCGCGAGACCCCAGGGGGCGCCGAACTCGGTTGCCTGACCGACTTGCACGGACGCGGCGGGCTGGTTCGCGACGGCCGGCGCCACCAGGAAGATGCCGTAAACGGTCAATCCAGCCAGCAGGGAGAACTTGGCCGCGGCCAGGAGGGTCTGGACGCGCAACGCTGTCGGCCCGAGCAAGCCATGCAGCCCGGTCACCAGCAGCAGCGCGATGCACGCCACGAGTTCCGGGCGCAGGCTAACGCCCGGCAAGGCCTCGCCAAGATAGGCAGCCAGCGCCAGCGAAGAAGCCGCATTCCCCGCCGCAAAGGCCACCACGAAAGAGGTCCAGCCGGCGACTTCGCCCAGGGTCGGCGAGAACAGTTCGCGCAGGATTGTGGCTTCGCCGCCGTTGCGCGGCATGCTGCGCGCCAGCTCGCCATAGCACCAGGCGCCGATCCAGGCGAGGATGCCGCCGGCCACCCAGACCCCGAGCACCGCCCACGGCGCCTTGAGCAGCGACAACATGATCCCGGTGGTGGTCAGGATACCCGTGCCGAGCATGCTGGCGACGATCAGGAAGGTGGCAGAAAAGGTATTCAGGTGTTTGCGCATGAACGGTGACCCTAGCCCGCCACGTCACATATGCCGATGGCAGGTACAATCCAGAAAAATTCAGTCAACAACATTAGCATGCATCGGCAGCGGCATCGCCCGCCCCGTGGCGATTCAGGCAGTTTTTCTCTGCCTGGTGTGGTGTTTTGACAAAGACATACCCGGCCGGGCAAGACACTGCCGTTTCCGAAGGGCAAAATGACACAGGAAAGTGGTGTCCGCACATTGCCACGACTGGCACGGCCGGTGATACATTCGGGTTTCAGGAGGAAAGGCATGCAATTCAGACAACACGGCGTGCAATGCGTCAGCCCCTCGGGGCTGCACCGCATGGCTTATACCGAATGGGGTGCCCGCGACAATCCGCGGGTCCTGGTCTGCGTCCATGGCCTGACCCGGAACGGGCGGGATTTCGACATGCTGGCGCAGGCACTGGCGGCGGATTTCCGGGTGGTCTGTCCGGATGTGGTCGGGCGCGGCCGGAGCAGCAGGCTGCGCGACCCGTCCGGCTACGGTATTCCGCAGTACGTCGCCGACATGGTGACGCTGATCGCCCGGCTCGATGTCGACAGCGTGCATTGGCTCGGCACCTCGATGGGCGGAATGATCGGCATGGCGCTGGCTAGCCAGGACGGCACGCCGGTGCGCCGGCTGCTGCTCAACGATGTCGGTCCGGTCATCACCAGCGAATCGCTGCAGCGCATCGCCACCTATGTCGGCACCGATCCGACTTGGGCGAGCCTCGACGAGGCGATGGCCTACATCAAGGTCATCGGCGCGCCGTTCGGCCGGCTCGACGAGGTGCAATGGCGGCATCTGACCGAATACAGCGTCGGGCAGCGTCCCGACGGGCGCTGGGGCTTCGTCTACGATCCGCTGATCGCGGCACCGTTCAAGGCCACCTTTTCCGGTGAGCCGATCGACCTGTGGCCGATCTATGACCGCATCACCTGTCCGACGCTAGTCATGCGCGGTGCCGAATCCGACCTGCTGACGCGCGAAACATGGCAACAGATGGGCGAGCGCGGTCCACGGGCAAAACTGGCCGAAATCGCCGGTGTCGGCCATGCGCCGATGTTCCTGAGCGATGACCAGATCGCGGTTGCGCGGGACTTCCTGCTGGCGCCATGAAGCATCTCGTCGTTGCCGGCTGCCGGCTTGAATACGTCGAGTATCCGGCGCACGAGGCGGGCTTGCCGGTCATCCTAATGCTGCACGAAGGGCTCGGCTGTGTTTCCATGTGGCGGCACTTTCCGCAGCGGGTCGCGGCGGTCACCGGCTGCCGCGTCATCGCCTGGTCGCGCGCCGGCTATGGCCACTCGCAGCCCGGCAGCGAGCCGCGCACGCCGCGCTACATGCACCGCGAGGCGCTCGAGGCACTGCCTGCATTTCTGGCCGAGATGGAGATCGAGCGCCCGTTGCTGTTCGGACACAGCGATGGCGCCAGCATCGCGCTGATCTTCGCCGGCGCCTTCCCCGATGTGCCGCTGGGCGTGATCGTCATGGCGCCGCACGAGTTCGTCGAGGACAAGACGCTGGCCGGCATTCTCGCCGCTCGCGACGCGTGGACCGCGACCGACCTGCCGAAGAAGCTCGCCCGCCATCACGGCGATGCGCCGCGCGTGTTCGCCGAGTGGAACGACTGCTGGCTGGCGCCGGGTTTCCGCGACTGGAACATCGAGGAGTATCTGCCAGCGATCCGCTGCCCGATTCTGGCCATCCAGGGCGAGGACGACGAGTACGCGACGATGCGCCAGATCGACGTCATTGCCGAACAGGTGCCCGACACCATGTTGCTGAAGCTCTCCGAGTGCGGCCATTCGCCGCACCGCGATCAGCCGGTGGTGGTCCTGTGGGCGGTCGACATGTTCGTCAGGCGGATCACGGGCCGGCCGGCGGGCCAGGCGGAGGGCAGGGGAAATGGATGAGAACTGCGTGGCAAACGCACTGGTGGGCGATCGGACCTTCGGGGCGGTCTCCCGATCCGTGTCGGATGATGGTCGTGTGAATCTCCAGCAATGAATCGCTGACCCGGTGCGCCAGTTGTCAGTTCGTCTGGAACCTGCCACAAACTGCCGTCCATCATTTCCGGGGAACCGCCATTCAGGCGGCCGCTTCGCTCGGTAACCTGCCAGACAAGCTATACGTGCAACATAATTTCACGATTCGACTCGCTCCGCACCTAGATACCAATGGCCGTTTTCAGAACCGCACAAATGGCATGGTGAAGAAGCGGGACTTGGCCATCGCGGGTCGAAGATGGTGACCGAGCCCAGGCTGTCGGGCACCTCGGCGGGGAGACTATAGAGCTGTCCGCTGTTGTGGTGAGCACGCGCTCCCTACGCTTGCTACGACATCTATCAGCCCGTCCGCGTGTCCATGTTGCTTGTGAGCCGCGAGCACCAGTGATCGGGGGCCGTGAGGATATTCAGAAGGAATTGAGCAGCGCGAGCAGCAACAGCGTGTAGCCGACGCCGCCCTTCCATCGCCAGAGACGTATGGCACCGTAACCGATTGCTGCGAGCAGCACCCCGAGCGCCAACCAGACTAACCACGAGACATTGGAGAAAGTGCTCAATACGCCCGACTGCTGCCGAGCATCCGCGAAGACATCAAGGCCACGTTGGTCACCGGAGATGACATAGGCGGCGAGCGCCCGCAGCTTATTGCTGTTAGATACATCCACCGCCGCACCATGGCCGCCCGCCACAAACTGTAGATTGCGGATGCGCCCGCTCGCCTCGGAGGCATCCTGGAAGCCGCGGTAACCGGCAGAGCCGAGGTCGAGAAATCCTGTCGTCGGCTTCTTGTTGAGCCAGTCGGCGATTTGCTCATAGAGCTTGGGAAAAATCGCAACCACCCAGTCGCCCGAGGCCACCGAATTACGCACCTCGTACACGCGCCCCTTGTCGATGAGTTCGCGCCAGGGGTAGTAGTTGGGCACAACGCTGCCGGCGAAGAACACTCGGCCAACGCGCAGCGTCGCATACTGCTGCAGCGCGCTTGCAAGGATATAGGTACCGTTGCTATGGCCGACGAAGTCGAACTCTTCGGCGCGTGGGTACCGGGCGAGATTCTCGGTGTACTCGTCCATGAAGATGCGCACGTTTTTCTGCCGATCCCAGTAGAGCAGGAACGGCAGCATCGGGAAGTAGCCATACTTGGGCGATACCACCGCAATGCCCGACGCGGAGGGTGCGGTGCGAGTGATCTCGTCGCGCAGCGGCTCGGTCCATTCGCCATAGTCTCGGATGCCGTGCATCAGGTACACCATGCGCCGGATGTCCAGGTTCTCCGGCGGGCGCACGACCTTGTCGATGTCCAGCTTGTCCAGTTCGCCGAGAAGCGCCCAGCGCACCGCTTGGACGCGACTGTTGTGCCTCGTGGTCGCAGCTGCGAGCACCTGAACGATGTCGGCATGATCGGTGTTGGGCAGGGTGATGAAACGGACGTCCTTTGCTGCCGCAAGATCGACACTGTCCTCGCGGGCGACGATGTCGTCGCGATCGCCTAGCAGCTGCAGAACGATCGGCAGCTTGCGCTGTCCTTCTAGAACCGCCGCGCTGCGCGCCAGCCGGATCCACTGCACCCGGGCGTCGGCGATGAACGGCGCGCCGCGTTGCATGTCGAGAATCAGTTGCCCAGTGCCGGTCAGGCGCGCGAACTTCTCGCCAACCCAGATGCCGATGTACTTGCCGAGGCTCATCTCCCGCGGCCGCGGCTCAATCGACCAACCGCGGTTGATGCCCGCGAGCGAGACAAAGCGCTCGACCCGGTCCACCCAGTCGCGCTTACCACGCACGCCGAACCGGTCACGATCTTCTTCCAGTCCGTAACCCCACAGCAGCGCCTTGCGCAGGATCATCGCCCCCATGCTGTGGCCAACGATGACAATGGATGCATAGGAATTGCGCGTGTGCGCTGCATGGATTTCCCGCTCGAGCTGATTGGCGATGCCGTATGGATCGCTGTTGGCAAGCAATCCGACTGGATAGTGGGGGACGAGCAAGTCTGCACCCGGAAACAGCTCCTTCGCCATGGCGACCACTGGATCGAGGCCTTCGCGCCCGCTTAGCCCGTGCACTAGAACGATCAGGGTCTTGCTGCCCTCCTTGGCGGGATACATATCCACTTCGCCCTCGCCGTCGGGCACGAGGTAGCGCAGCAGAGCGACAAGCACCAGCGCCACAGCTGCCACGCCCACCACCAGCCAACGGGTTCTGCTCACCACACGCCTCCCAATTTTTTCGGGTGCCATTTCCGCCTGCGGGCAATTGTGCCCTGAGCGGTACCGCGTCGCCGGTCCGAGTATAAAGTGAGATTAACTCTCCCACTATGTATGGCGGTAACGCGCACGGCATTGACGGGAAGGAACTCTCCATTCGATGCAGTCGGCAAGCCTGCGAGAGTCCCCAACCCAGCCCCGACGACCACACGGCACTGCTCGCCGTCCGTCAGCAGGCCAGTCGAGTGGTAGCTCCACTCAGATACCTGTCGCTGAACCAACTCTCCTGAACGGCTGGAGTGGGTCGACTCGAGCCTCCGAGTTCCTGTTGCCGAGTAACAATTCCGGTCCTGGCGCCTGCTTGTCAGCCCC
>DAOMFF010000043.1:0-8786 GCA_035429665.1 Azonexus sp. | reverse complement strand
TGCTTTCGCGCCGCGAAAGGCCGTGACCGGGCCGCCGGCACCGTCTATCCCTCCGGGGGGACGACGCCCACGGTCATCGCCATTGCAGTTGGCATCGCCGCGTGGGCGGCATTCGCGTTCCATCTGCACTTGGCCTGGATCGGGGTGCGGCCGTTCGGATAGCGTCGGAGCAATACGCGCATCGGCGATCTTTCCCGCCGGGTGCGGTCGACCCGCCGGAAAGCACGAAAATCAAAACGGTACGCGGGAAGGCTGTACCGTCGGCAAGCGAATGGTCGCGGGCTGGTTACGTGCGCGACGGCACCTACGGCTCGTCGCGCGATTCCGGGCGCTCCGTGGCGACAGCCAGCGCGTGGACTCGCGCCTCGAAAGCATCGACCATGCTGGTCGCCATCGGCAAGACCAGCAACTGGATGACCGGTATCAGAAAGAATGAAACTGGCTCACAGTCGAGCGTGAAGTCGACGTGGCAGCGGTCCTCGCCGAGCGGTGCGAACTGCCAGCGAATATCGAAGCGGCAAAACGCCTGATCGTCGCAAACGACGGTGATGCCGTGCGGGCGAACAAGTTCGGTCCGCGTGCGGAAGCGATGGGTCAGCAGACCCAGCGCCAGGCTCTGCTCGGTTTCGTACGTGTCTTCGATACGGTTGAAGATCCTCGCCTCACGGATCAGCGGCACGAACTCGGGATAGCGTTCGACATCGGCGACGATGTCGAAGATCTCTTCAACTGGCCGCGCAATGGCGCGGCTCTCGCGATGGGTTGCCATGGGCCTTGGGGACTCTCATCGGGTGGTCCACCGGAAGCTCAGGCAGCCACGGCCAGCCGCTGATTTTCGATCGTGCGCAACAGCACCGTCTGGTTGCGCGCCACAAAGCCGTCGCGCGCGACAGCCAGTCGCTCCACCAGGCGATCGCAGGGCGCCGCCAAGCGTTCCTCGTTCCAGCGGTGGCTGCGGCCCGCTTCGTGAGCCGCGGCTAGATCGAGCACCAGGCGGAACAAGAGGTCATTGCTGGCGCGGGTAATGGCCCGCAACGACTGCTCATAGCGCGCGCGGCCCCGCAGGTCGGGGAACAGGCGATCCAGCACCGCCAGTTCGTTCCAGGCCCAGTTGATCTTGGGCGACAGCGCACGGTGGCCGTGGATCCAGCCAGCCACGTACACCAGATCGTTCAGATCCTCATACAGCGCATTGATCCGCGGGTCGAGAAAGTCGTAGTCGGGGTCGCAGACATCGCCGCGCAGCCGGCCTTCCCGCGCCAGGGACTCCTTGATGGGCGTACCGTCGTAGGGCAGCATGCGGCAGAACACCGCCGCGTTGCTGCCATCGCCGACGATCGCTTCAAGAAACCCGACGTTGGCGCGGATCGACTCGAACGTGGTCGACGGATCGAACATCATGAAGCCGAACTCGAAGGTCAGTCCCAGCTCCTTGAGCATGCGCACGGCGGCAAGGTTCTGCGCCACTTCCACGCCCTTGTTCAGCGTGTCCAGGCCATCTTCGCTGCCCGACTCGAGTCCCATATACACCAGGTACAGGCCGGCATCGCGCATTTCCGCGAACAACTCGGGCTCCACCGCATCGGCGCGGCAGTTGAGTTTCCAGATCACGCGCCCCACCAAGTCGGCGCGGTACAGTTCCCGGATCAGATCGCGCGTCCAGCGCTGCCAGACCTTGCCATACAGCGGGAAGTCATCGTCCTGAAACAGGAAAATGGTGATGCCGCGCTCATGGTGCAGATGCGCCATCTCTTCAACCACCTGGCGCGGCTGGCGCAGCCGCACCACCTTGCCCGGAACGGCACGGTAGAAGACATGGATCGAGCAGAAGGAGCACGTGCGCGAGCAGCCCCGGCTGGCGATCAACGGCATGGCGGGCTGGCCGAGAATCGACTCGGGATCGTAGTCGCGGTCGGGCCACGGCAGCGTGTCGAGGTCATGGATCAGGCGACGCGCTGGCGTCATGTGGCATTCGCCTTCGGCGCTGCGGTAGGCGATGCCGGGCACGTCACGCCAATCAGCACCGACACTCACGCGGTCGGTCAACTCCAGCAAGGTAAGTTCGCCTTCAAACCGGACGATGCTGTCAATCTCCGGCACCAGGTTCAGTGTCTCCTGGCTGGACAGGCTGGCAAAGTGGCCACCGATGGTGAAGTGGGCATCCACGCCGCTGTCGCGCAGGGCTTGGGCCAGCGCGGCATAGCGGCGCACATAGAACTGGAAGATGAGCGAAAAGCCCACTAGCATGGGCTGCAACCGGCACGCGGCGGCCACCAGTTCGTCGACGTCGGATTCGAAGTCGAGCACTTCGACACGATAACCGAACCGCCGCAGGGTGGCCGACAAATAGCCCAGCCCGAGGTTACCCTGCCGCAGGAAGCCGATGAGCAGCACCGGGCGGCGCGTATCGCGGGCTACCGCCGCGAATTCACTGATCGAGGCAACACCCGGTTCGCCGGCCGCACGCAACGAGATCGGAAATGCAGACATGCTCACCTCCTGTTATCACACCGCGCCTGCCAGCACCTGGTGGTTGAACGACACGGGGCGGCACCCGTTGCACCGCCCCGTGGGGTATCACTTCTGCTTGCGCAGGATGGCGATCGACGCTTCGAGAGCCTTTTCCTGGACTCTCAGGGTTTCAAGCTGCGAGGTCAGCTGCACCACCGCGATCTCGCGGATGGCAGCCGGGTTGATGTGGTCCAGCACCCAATCGGGAACCGGATCCCACCACCAGCGGGGGCGGAACTGCAAGGCTTCGGCAACTGCGGCAGGCGGGCGGGGCGATGTGGCCATTTCGAGTCTCCTTTGTGGCTATGGGTTCACGGACAGGACATCCAACGTTATGACAGTTGGAGTGTAGAAGACACTATCACCAACGGGAGACTCAGGCAAGCCTCGGGAAAATGGCGTCAGACCTCCGATAACGCGCCGTTCACCGTCTCCCCCCGAGTATCGACCCGAGCACCCCGCGCAGGATCTGCTGGCCAACGCTGCGGCCGACGGTGCCGGCCATGCCGCGGGCGGCGCTCTTGGCGGCGGCTTCGAGGACGCCTTCGCGGTGACCACCACGCGGGCCGGTCGTGCCGCCGAGCATTTCGCCGAGGCTGCCGAAGATGCCGCCGCCGGCGGTTTCCTGCGGCGCCGGGGCGCTCTGCCGCGGTTGCGGGGCCGGGCGCGGCTGCACCTGCTGGCCAGCGTGGTTGCCCCAATCGTTGGCGTCCGGCACGCTGCGGCCGGCCGGCGGCGGGGGAATGGCGCCGGGTGCCGGGCAGGCGGCGGCCGGCTTGCCGCGCAGGATTTCGTAGGCCGATTCGCGGTCGACCGTCTCTCCGTAGGTGGCAAGCAGCGGCGAGGCCTGGATCATCGCCTGACGCTCGGCTGCGGTCAGCGGACCGAGGCGCGAGGCGGGCGGAAAGATGATGCTGCGGTCGACGACGTTGGGACGGCCTTTTTCATCGAGGAAGGAGACCAGCGCCTCGCCGACGCCGAGCTCGGTGATGACGGTGGCGGCGTCGAACTTGGGATTGGCGCGCATCGTCTGCGCCGCCGCCTGGACGGCCTTCTGGTCGCGCGGCGTGAAGGCGCGCAGGGCGTGCTGGACGCGGTTGCCGAGCTGGCCGAGGATCTTTTCCGGCACGTCGAGCGGGTTCTGGGTGACGAAATAGACGCCGACACCCTTGGAGCGGATCAGGCGGACGACCTGCTCGACCTTGTCGGTGAGCGCCTGCGGCGCGTCGCTGAACAGCAGGTGGGCCTCGTCGAAGAAGAAGACGAGCTTGGGCTTGTCGAGGTCGCCGGCTTCCGGCAGTTGCTCGAACAGTTCGGAAAGCAGCCAGAGCAGGAAGGTCGAGTAGAGCGCCGGTGACTGCACGAGTTTTTCGGCGGCGAGCACGTTGATGACGCCGCGGCCGTTGCCGTCGACCTGCATCAGGTCGTGGATGTCGAGCATCGGCTCGCCGAAGAAGATGTCGCCGCCCTGTTCCTCGAGCGTCAGCAGGCCGCGCTGGATGGCGCCGATCGACGCCGGGGCGACGTTGCCGTACTCGGTGGTGAAGTTCTTGGCGTTGTCGCCGACGTGCTGGACCATGGCGCGCAGGTCCTTGAGATCGAGCAGCAGCAGACCCTGGTCGTCGGCGATCTTGAACACCAGTTGCAGCACGCCGCCCTGCGTTTCGTTGAGGTTGAGCAGGCGGGCGATCAACAGCGGTCCCATGTCGGAAATGGTCGCGCGCACCGGGATGCCGCCTTGGCCAAAGACGTCCCAGAAGGCGACCGGGTTGGCGTAGGGCTGGAAGCCTTCGAGCCCGAGTTCCTTGAGCCGCGCTTCCATCTTGGGCGTGACCGTGCCGGCGGCGCCCATGCCCGAAAGGTCGCCCTTGACATCGGCCATGAACACCGGGACGCCGGCATACGACAGGCGTTCGGCCATCGACTGCAGCGTCACCGTCTTGCCGGTGCCGGTGGCGCCGGTGATCAGGCCGTGGCGGTTGGCCATCTGCGGCAGCAGGGCAGGGTAGCCGTCTTCGGACTTGGCGAGGTAGAGGGGTTCGGACATGGTGGCTGACTCCGGCATGATAAGATGCTGCGATTCTATCAATGCTCTGAACTTTTCGAGGTAATCCATGGCCGGTCATTCCAAATGGGCCAACATCCAGCACCGCAAGGGCCGGCAGGATGAAAAGCGCGGCGCCGCCTTCTCGCGGATGGCCAAGGAAATCACCGTCGCCGCCAAGATGGGCGGTGGCGATCCCGGCTTCAACCCGCGCCTGCGCCTGGCGGTCGACAAGGCCAAGGGCGTCAACATGCCCAAGGACAAGATCGACAACGCGATCAAGAAGGGCACCGGCGAACTCGAGGGCGTCGAATACATCGAGGTGCGCTACGAAGGCTACGGCATCGGCGGCGCGGCGATCATGGTCGACTGCGTGACCGACAACAAGGTGCGCACGGTGGCCGAAGTGCGCCATGCCTTCTCCAAATACGGCGGCAACCTCGGCACCGACGGCTGCGTCGCCTTCCAGTTCAAGCACTGCGGCCAGATGATTTTCGCCCCCGGCACCGACGAGGCGGCGCTCATGGATGCGGCGATCGAGGCCGGCGCCGACGATGTCGCGAGCAATGACGACGGTTCGATCGAGGTCATCACCGGCGCGGCCGATTTCATGGCGGTCAGGGATGCGCTGGAAGCCGCCGGTTTCAAGCCGGAATTCGCCGAGGTGACGATGAAACCGGAAGGCGAAACCGTTCTCGCCGGCGACGACGCCGTCCGCATGCAGAAGCTGCTCGACGCGCTGGAGAACCTCGACGACGTCCAGGAAATCTACACCACGGCGGTCATCGATGAATAGGCGCGTTGCGCCGTCAGGAGTTGTCGCGAGTCGGGCCCGTGCCTTGGCCGCCGTCGTTCTTGCCGCGCTGAGCGTGACCGCGTCGGCCGCGACCTTTGTCTGTCCCGACCTGTCCACGGCCGCCCAGGTGAATGCCTGCCCGCCGGAGGAAGAACTGAAATTCACCTATAGCGGGTTCTGCAGCGATAACGCCAAGGCCTATGCCAATCAGACCGATTCGTGCATCCGTTACGACGACTACCACGCGATGAAGAATGTCGCGCTGTGGGAATCCGCGGACGGCGCCTTCGATGGCTACATTTCGTGCGACCTGCCGCCCGGCCAGGTCAAGGCGCTGAAGCCGACCGGGATGACGCTGGAAAAGCAGGGCAAGCTGACCAAGCTGGTTTGCAGCTACGACAAAGGCATCCGGCTGACCCATCGCACCAAGGCGAACTGCACCGTCGCCAACGCGCAGGCCACTTGCGACTGACGCTGGCGGCGCGCGCGTCCGGCCCGCTCTGATGCAGCGCGTCTACCCCTTCCTTTTCGTCTTCCTGTGGAGCACCGGCTTCATCGGCGCCAAGGTTGGGCTGCCGTATGCCGGGCCGCTGTCCTTCCTGCTGACCCGTTACGGCTTCGTCATCGCCCTGATGACGGTCGTCGCGCTGGCGACCCGCGCGCCGTGGCCGCAGGAGCCGGCTCAATGGCTGCACATCGCGGTTTCCGGACTCCTCGTGCATGCCGTCTATCTCGGCGGCGTCTTCGTCGCGATCAAGCACGGGCTGCCGGCGGGAGTGACGGCGCTGGTGGTCGGCATGCAGCCGCTGCTGACCGCCCTCGGCGCCGGCTGGCTGCTCGGCGAAACGGTCAGCGGCCGGCAGTGGGCCGGGCTCGCGCTCGGCTTCGTCGGTGTCGGGCTGGTGGTTTCCGGAAAATTCGGCGACGGCGCGGCGCTCGGGCCAATGCTGATCCCCGCGCTCGTCGCGCTGCTTGGCATCACCACCGGCACGCTCTATCAGAAGCGCTTCTGCGCGCGGTTTGATCTGCGCACCGGTTCGGTGATCCAATTCGTGCCGACGGCGGTCGTGACGGCGATCGCCATCGCCTGGTTCGAGGATTTCCACATCGAATGGACGCCCGGTTTCATCTTCGCCCTCGGCTGGCTGGTGCTGGTGCTCTCGCTCGGCGCCATCAGCCTGCTCAATCTGCTGATCCGCGGCGGCAGCGCGGTCAATGTGGCCAGCCTGTTCTATCTGACGCCCATCTCCACGGCGGTGATCGCCTGGGCGGTTTTTGGCGAAAAACTGACGTTGACCGCAACAGCCGGCATGTTGCTGGCGGTGAGCGGCGTCTATCTGGTGGCGCGTACAAAATGAGCGCGCCGCGCATTGTCGGCATCGACCCGGGGTTGCGGGTGACCGGCTTTGGGGTCATCGAGCGGCACGGCAACCAGCTCGTCTACGTGGCCAGCGGCTGCATCAAGTCGAACGACAGGCAATCGCTGCCGGAACGGGTCAGGACGCTGTTCGCCGGCATCAGCGAGGTCATCGCCACCTATGCGCCGGACCAGGCGGCGGTGGAAAAGGTGTTCGTGAACGTCAATCCGCAATCCACGCTGCTGCTCGGCCAGGCGCGCGGCGCGGCGCTCAGCGCGCTGGTTCATGCCGGGCTGCCGGTGGCGGAATACACCGCGCTGCAGGTCAAGCAGGCGGTGGTCGGGCAGGGCAAGGCGGCCAAGGGCCAAGTGCAGCACATGGTGATCCGGCTGCTCGAACTGCCCGGCGCGCCGACCGCCGATGCCGCCGACGCGCTGGCCTGCGCCATCTGCCATGCCCACGGCGGGCAGGGGCTGGGCGCCATGGCGACGGCCGGCTATCGCATTCGCGGCGGACGGCTGATAGGATGACAAGCTGTGTGAAAATACAGTATCCCGCCGCGAGAAGGATTGCGCTGAAATGATTGGACGACTGACCGGCCTGCTGGCCGAAAAGAATCCCCCGCAGATCGTGCTCGACGTCAATGGCGTCGGCTACGAGATCGACGTGCCGATGAGCAGCTTCTACAACCTGCCGGCCAGCGGCGAGAAGGTCACGCTGCTCACGCACTTCCTGGTGCGCGAGGATGGCCACTTCCTCTACGGCTTCCTGACCGAGGCCGAGCGCTTCGCCTTCCGCCAGTTGCTCAAGATCTCCGGCATCGGCGCGCGCATGGCGCTGGCGGTGCTTTCCGGACTCTCGGTCGGCGACCTGGCGGCGGCCGTGGCGCAGCAGGAGGCCGGGCGCCTGATCAGGATTCCCGGCATCGGCGCCAGGACGGCCCAGCGCCTGCTGCTCGAACTCAAGGGCAAGCTGGCCGAGACGACCGGCGCCACGCTGAGCGCTCCGGTCAACGCCGCCCGCCAGGACATCCTGAACGCGCTGCTGGCCCTCGGTTACAACGAGCGCGAAGCCGCCTCCGCGCTCAAACAAGTGCCGCCCGATGCCAACACCTCGGACGGCATCCGGCAAGCGCTCAAGCTGCTCTCGAAAGTCTAGGACATGATCGACGAGGACAACCCCAAACGGCTGGCGCAGATCGCCCTCGTCGCGCTGCTGATCATCGGCTGCATCGCCGTACTGCTGCCGCTGATCGGCGCCATCCTCTTCGCCTTCGTGCTGTGGATCTGCACCTGGCCGGTCTATTCGGAAAGGTTGCTGCCGCGCATCGGCGGGCGCAACACGCTCGGCGCCACCCTGATGACGCTGCTGCTGGTGCTGGTGATGCTGGTGCCGATGGCCTTCCTCGTCGGCAGCCTGGCGAGCGGCTTCGACAGCCTGCGCGAAGGAATCGGCCCAAGCATCGAGAAGACCCTGGCGGCCAATCCGCCCAAATATCTGACCGACCTGCCGGTCATCGGGGGCGAAATCGACAGCAGTTGGCACCGCATCACCAGCAACCAGACAGAACTCAATGCGGCACTCAAGACACTCGCCGCCCCCGCCCAGCGTCTGGCGCTGGCGACCGGCAAGGTTGCCGGCAATGGCCTGTTGCAACTGGCGCTGGCGCTGTTGGTCATCTTCTTCCTCTACCGCGACGGCGCGGCCATCGCCCACGCGCTCTACGTCGGCGCCCGCAAGCTGGGCGGCGATCTCGGCGAGGAAATGATCGAGCGGACGCGCGGCACGGTCATCGGCGTCATGCTCGGGATCGTCGGCACGGCCGCCGCCCAGGGCGCCGTGGCGATGATCGGCTTCCTGATCGCCGGGGTGCCGGCGGCGGTCCTGCTCGGCTTCGCCACCTTCTTCCTGTCGATGATCCCGATCGGCCCGCCACTGATCTGGGGCGGCGCGGCCGCCTGGCTCTACGGCCAGGGCGAAACCGGCTGGGCGATCTTTCTGGTGCTCTACGGACTGTTCGTGATCAGCAGCATCGACAATTTCCTGAAACCCTTCCTGATGGCGCGCGGCGCCGGCA
>DAOMFF010000042.1:6739-8890 GCA_035429665.1 Azonexus sp. | reverse complement strand
TCGGCGCTGACCCGGGTCAGGGCGACCGGATGACAGAGCGGGATCAGTTCGCTGGTCCGCTTGGACGCCTGAATTGCGGCAATCCTGGCGATTCCCAGCACGTCCCCCTTGCTCGCCGACCCGGAGCGGATGAGCGCCAGCGTTGCCGGCTGCATGAAGATGCTGCCCGCAGCGCGAGCGACGCGGACCGTCTCGGCCTTGCCGCCGACATCGACCATGTGCGCTTGGCCAGCCGCGTCGAAATGGGTAAGTGTTTGATCAGTCACGATTTGTTACGTTTGGTTACGAGTGGGCAGGTGCGATCGCCTAAGTTTTCATTATATCCTACCAACATGTTTATCTCACATCGTCTGCTCTCCGGATTCTTGGCCTTTGCCCTGATCGCGCAGCCGCTGCGCGCCGACGATCTTCCCGAACTGGGCGATGTAGCGAGCAACGAGCTCTCGCTGGCGACCGAAAAGAAGATCGGCCAGAAGATCATGGACGAGATTCGCTGGCGCGAACCGTCATATCTCGACGATCCGGATGTCGAAAATTATCTGAACCAGCTCGGTGCGCGTCTCGTTGCCGTCAGCAATGATCCCGGAATGGGTTTCGAGTTCTTTGCGATCGATGACATGAGTATTAACGCCTTTGCGATGCCGGGCGGCTTCGTTGGCGTCCATGTTGGGCTGTTGCTGGCGGCGCAGACCGAATCGGAGCTTGCCGGCGTTCTCGCGCACGAAATATCGCACGTGACCCAGCGCCATATCGCGCGCCAGGTGTACCAGTCGAAACAGCTCTCGATGGCTTCGATGGTGGCCATGGGGCTCGCCCTGCTTGCGGCGCGCTCCAGCCCGCAGGGGGCCATGGCGGCGATCAGCACCACGCAGGCGGGGGCCATATCGGCGCAGCTGGCTTTCTCGCGTGATTTCGAACGCGAATCCGACCGCCTCGGTTTCGAAATTCTGCGCCGCGCGGGCTACGATGTGCGCGGAATGTCGGCGTTCTTCGGGCGACTGCAACAGTCAACGCGCCAGTATGAGAACAATGCCACCGCCTACCTGCGAACGCATCCGCTCTCCGGCGAGCGCATGTCCGACATGCAGAATCGCGAACGACCGGTCGCCTACCGTCAGGTTGCCGACAGCCCGGAATTCCAACTGGTGCGGGCGAGGGTGCGGGCATTGCAGGGGCGCCCCGTGGATGCGGTCAAGGAGTTTGAGGTACTTTTGCGTGAACGCAAGTACGCCTCGGAGGCCAGCGCGCGCTATGGACTGGCGGTCGCGCACGCGCGCAACCGGGACTGGGCGGCCGCCGAACAGGAACTTGTGATGGTGCGCAAGCTCAAGGTGGCGTCGCCGATGGTCGACCGGCAACTCGCCGAGGTCAGGATCGGCCGTGGCGAGAAGGATGCGGGCCTGATGCTTTACCGCGAGGCGATGGTCCGCTACCCGCTGAACATGCCGCTGCTCTACGGCTACGGCAGCGCCTTGCTCGTCGAGAAACAGTTTGCCGCTGCCCTCAGGTTTGCCGACGACCAGTTGCAGAGCCACCCTCAGGATGCGCGTTTCCTCAAGTTGCGGGCAGATTCCTATGCCGGTCTCGGGCGTCGTTCGCAGCATCATCTGGCACTGGCCGAACTGACCGCTCTCAAGGGACAGACAGCCGGGGCGATCGAACAACTCCAGCTGGCGCAGCAGGCCGGTGATGCCAACTTCTACGAGATGTCGATGATCGACGGGCGTCTGCGCGAGATGAAGAAGCGACAGATCGAGGAAATGAAGGAACGGCGGAATTAGGGGTAAAATCCACTGTCGTCATATTGGGTGACCCACCATGCAAATTGATCGCGATCTTGATGTAAAGGGGCTCAACTGCCCGCTTCCCATACTCCGTACCAAGAAGGCTCTGGCTGAAATGGAAACCGGTCAGGTGCTTCGCGTGCGGGCGACCGACCCTGGTTCGGTCAAGGATTTTGCGGCCTTTGCCAAGCAGACCGGGAATGAGTTGCTGGAACAGAAGGAAGAAAACCGCGTCTTCGAGTTCTACCTCAAGCGCAAATAGATCCAGCGTTCCACGCGTTTTTTGAAGATCGGCGGGCACCGCAGGGAAGTCCCGCTGCTTGGCGTTTCGAAGACCCGGTCGACTGCCTGACGGTTTCCGACGACG
>DAOMFF010000042.1:0-6639 GCA_035429665.1 Azonexus sp. | reverse complement strand
CCCGCTGCTTGGCGTTTCGAAGACCCGGTCGACTGCCTGACGGTTTCCGACGACGTCAGTCTGGCCGCAACGCTGAAGGCTGTCGAAGGCGATGGCCTGTGGTCCGTTGCCGCGCTCGATTTCGAGCTGGGTTATCTCCTCGAACCGGCGGCAGCGCCTCCCGGCTGGTCGCCATCGGCTGGGCGGCCGCTCGCGCGTTTGTGGAGGTTCAGGCGGCGTTTCGCCATGACCGCCGAGGCCGCCGGCACGTGGCTTGCGGAGCAGGGGGCTGGCCAGCCTGCGGGGATTGGCGGGCTGCACGCAGGAATCGACGAAAACCGGCATGCGGCGGCGGTCGACCGCATCCGGGACTACATTTCCGCCGGCGACTGTTATCAGGTTAACTTCACCTTTCCGCTGACATTTCAATGGTTTGGCCATCCTCTGGCGCTCTACGCCAGACTGCGCGCCCGCCAGCCCGTCAGCTACGGCGGCTTCCTCGGCGATGCCGCGGGCGGCATCGTTTCGCTGTCCCCGGAACTATTCCTGGAACGGGAAGGTACTCGTCTGGTCACGCGACCGATGAAGGGAACGCTGGCGCGCGGGCAACCTGCGGAGCGCCTGCGCGCCTCGGCCAAGGACCGGGCCGAAAACCTGATGATCGTGGACCTGCTGCGCAACGATCTCGGACGGGTCGCGGCGAGCGGCAGTGTCAAGGTCGAGCGCCTGTTCGAGATCGAGGATTACCCGACGCTCTGGCAGATGGTGTCGGAAGTGTCGGCGAACGCTCCCGGCATCGGCCTTGCGGCAATCCTCCGCGCGCTCTTTCCCTGCGGCTCGGTTACTGGGGCGCCGAAGATTCGCGCCATGCAGATCATCGCGGAACTCGAGCAGGCGCCGCGCGGCTTGTACACCGGCGCTTTCGGCTGGATCGCCCCGGACGGCGACTTCCGCCTCAACGTCGCCATCCGCACGCTGGAACTTGCGGCTGACCGGACGGGCAGGCTGGGCATCGGCAGCGGCATCGTCGCCGATTCGGAACCGGCGGCCGAATGGCAGGAATGCATGCTCAAGGCGGATTTTCTGCGCGATTGTGACCCCGGGCTGCAATTGATCGAAACCCTGCGCCGCGAAAATGGGCAGTACCCCCTCCTTGCCGGGCATCTGTCCCGGCTGCGCCGGTCGGCGGATTGGCTTGGTTTCGCACTCGATGAAGACGCCCTTCGCGGCTGCCTTGACGCGCAGCCGGCGAACGGAATCTGGCGGGTGCGGGTCATGCTGGCGAAGAACGGTGACCTCGCGGCGCAGTGTTTCCCGCTGGCGGACGAACCCGGGGGAATCCGGTACGCCCGGCTGGCGGCAACTCTCATCGACTCCGGCGACCCGCTGCGTGGGCACAAGACCAGCGAACGCGGCGTCTACGATGACGCGCTGCGCAGTCTGCCGGCGGACTCTACCGTCTTCGACCTGGTGTTTCTGAATGAGCGGGGCGAGGTGGCCGAGGGCGCGCGCAGCAACGTTTTCGTCGAGCGCGCCGGACAACTGCTGACGCCGCCGCTGGAAAGCGGCGCCTTGCCGGGCGTGCTGCGCGCTGCACTGCTGGCCAGCGGCGAGGCGTGTGAGGCGGTGCTGTGGCCCGAGGATTTGCAGCACGGTTTCTGGCTCCTCGGCAACGCCCTGCGCGGGTTGATTCCAGTGTGCCTGGAATCACCGACGCCCTGAAAATCGGCCTTTTTCAGGCGTCGACCGCAGCCGGCTCAGTGATTCGCCGAAGGCTTGCGAGCCAATCCCATACGCATCAGGATATGTTGCGCCATGCCGCGCGCCAGCTCGTGTTCGCCCATGAACACCGCGCCGGCCTTCTCGCGCTGCAGCAGTTCGGCTTCTTCCTCGCTGTGCGTGCGCAGCACCGACTCGATGCCAGGATTCAGGGTGCGGGCGATCTCCAGCATCTTGCGCGCGTCGAAGGCATCCGGCGTGGCGATCACCAGCATGCCGGCGCGGGCGATGTGGGCCTGGATCAGCACGCCTGGCGTGCTGCCGTCACCATAGACCGCCAGGATGTTCCGGGCGCGCAGCTTCTCGACCAGTTCGCGGTTCTGTTCGACGACGACATGGTTGACCCCGCGTTCGGCGAGCAGGGCGGCAATGCGCTGGCCGACCCGGCCGTAGCCGACCAGCACGATCTGGCCGGTGAGTTGCGCCTGGTCGGTGCTCATCGGCAGTTCCGCCAGCGGATCGGTGCGGTGCTCGAGTCGGCGCGCGACGGCCGAGTTGGCGCGCAGCCAGGTCTGAAGGGGAGCAATGGCGGTGAAAATCAGCGAGTTACAGGCGATCGAGATGAGCGCGCCGGCCAGCAGCAGGCTTTGCCCTTCTCGTGGCATCAGGCCGAGCGTAGCGCCCAGCCCGGCCAGGATGAAGGAGAACTCGCCGATCTGAGCCAAGCTGGCGCCGACCGTCAGCGCCGTATTGAGCGGGTAGCGGAAGGCGAGGACGAGGGCAACCGCGGCGATGGTCTTGCCGAGCATGATGATGGCGGTGACGGCGACTACCTTGGCTGGCTCGGCGATGAGAATCTGCGGGTCGAACAGCATGCCGACCGAGACGAAGAAGAGGACCGAGAACGCGTCGCGCAGCGGCAACGATTCCTCGGCGGCGCGGTGGCTGAATTCCGAGCCGCGTATCGTCATGCCGGCGAAGAACGCGCCGAGCGCGAAGGAAACCCCGAACAGGTGGGCGGAACCGTAGGCGACGCCGACCGCGGCGGCGATGACGCACAGGGTGAATAGTTCGCGTGAGCCGGTCTTGGCCACCAGCCACAACAGGCGGGGCAAGAGGCGGCGCCCGACGACCAGCATCAGCGCGATGAATGCCGCAATCTTGGCGAATGTGAGGCCCAGCGTGGTCCAGATTTCACCCGAGACGGCGGCGGCCGCGCCCGCCTGCTGTCCACCCAGCATGCCGGCGAGCGGCGGCAGCAGGACGAGGACGAGGACCATGACCAGATCCTCGACCACCAGCCAGCCGACGGCGATGCGCCCGTTGATCGAGTCCAGCACGCCGCGGGCTTCGAGCGCCCGCAGCAGGACCACGGTGCTGGCGACCGACAGCGCCAGGCCGAAGACCAGCGCGGCGCCGGGTTCCCAGCCCCAGAACAGGGTCAGCCCCATGCCCATCGCGGTAGCGACGGCGATCTGGACGATGGCGCCGGGGATGGCGATGCGCTTGACGGCCAGCAGGTCTTCCAGCGAGAAATGCAGGCCGACGCCGAACATCAGCAGCATGACGCCGATTTCGGCCAGTTGCCCGGCGAGATTGACATCGGCGACGAAGCCCGGCGTGGCCGGGCCGATCATCACGCCGGCCAGCAGGTAGCCGACCAGCGGCGGCATGCGCAGGCGCGCGGCGACGACGCCGAAAATCAGCGCCAGCCCGAAAGCGGCGGTAACGGTGGTAATGAGGCTGAGGTTATGGGGCATCTTCAGGCGAGGAGCAGGCGACCCATGTCAGATGGCTTTGGCGGACAAGAGTTTCGACTGCCTGAAAATTGGCCATTTCAGGCAGTCGACCGCAACCGTCAGCCGCGCAGCTTGCGCAGGTAGAGGCCGATCAGCGAGAACAGGGCGGCGGCCACCCCAAAGTAGAAAGCCTTGGCCGCCACGTCCTGATATTCGATCAGGATCGGGGTGTCGTCTTCCACCTTGTAGCGGATGGTGGTCTGGAAGTGCCAGGAAGACGCCTTGGCTTCGATGACTCCCTTGTCGACCTTCCATTTCAGCCAGTTACGCTCTTCCTCGATATCGCCAGCCGGTTCGGCGGGTGTCAGCGACTTGTAGAGGCCCTTGGCCTTGGCCTCCGCGAGGTCGCGATAGGCGACGCCGCAAGGCTCATTGTTGGCGCAGACGGCGACGACCCGGAACTCGGGCTTCCAGACGTTACTTTTCTCCCATGGCCAGGAGATGATGAAGGCCACGGTCCATACCCAGACGAGGCCGGTGAAGATCATCATGGCCAGGAATATCTTGGCAAGAAAACTGCGGTGGTCGCCGGACATAAATTCCCTTTTTCAGTGTCCCAGCCGGGCAAGCTGGGGTTTGAGCTGTTCCAGCGTGGCCGTGAAATCGGCCAGGCGCTGCTTTTCCTGATCGACCACGGCAGCCGGAGCGCGGGCGACGAAGCTCTCGTTGCTGAGTTTGCCGCGGGCAATCGCGATCTGCTTTTCCAGCTTGTCGATCTCCTTGGCCAGACGCTCGCGCTCGGCGGCGATGTCGATTTCCACCTTGAGCATCAGCCGCGTCTCGCCGACGACGGCGACCGGCGCCAGCGCATCGACCGGCATGTCAGCGACGACCTGCACCTCGGAAAGCTTGGCCAGCGCCTGCAGGACGGGCGCGAATTCGGCGATCTCGGCGCCGCCACCGGCGACCAGCAGCGGCATGCGCTGCGCTGGCGAAACATTCATCTCGCCACGCAGGTTGCGACAGCCGTAGGCCAGCGCCTTGAGGCGCTCGACCTTGGCTTCCGCGGCGACGTCGATGCGCGACAGGTCGGCGCGCGGGTAGGCGGCGAGCATGATCGAGTCGTGCGTCTTGCGCCCGGCGATCGGCGCCACCGTCTGCCACAGTTCCTCGGTGACGAAGGGAATCAGCGGATGAGCAAGGCGCAGGACGGCTTCCAGCACGCGCACCAGCGTCCGCCGCGCGCCGCGCTGCTGGGCGTCGTCACCGGTCTGGACCTCGACCTTGGCGATTTCCAGATACCAGTCGCAGAACTCGTCCCAGACGAATTTGTAGATCGCCTGGGCGAGCAGGTCGAAGCGGTAGTCGGCGAAATGCTGCTCGATTTCGGCCTCGACGCGCTGCAACTGGCTGACGATCCAGCGGTCGGCGAAACTGAACTTGAGCCGGGCTTCACCTTCGGGCGCGACGCAGATGCCGCCGGCCTTCTGGTCATGGTCGAGCGCGAGATCGTGGCCCGCGACGTTCATCAGCACGAAACGGGTGGCGTTCCACAGCTTGTTGCAGAAATTGCGGTAGCCGTCGCAGCGGTTGAGGTCGAATTTGATGTCGCGGCCGGGGCTGGCGAGCGAGGCGAAGGTGAAGCGCAGCGCGTCGGCGCCGAAGGCCGGGATGCCCTCCGGGAACTCCTTGCGTGTTTTTTTCGCGATGCTTTCCGCCTGCTTCGGGTTCATCAGGCCGGTCGTGCGCTTTTCGATCAGAGCGTCGAGGCCGATGCCGTCAATGAGGTCGATCGGGTCAAGGACGTTGCCCTTCGACTTCGACATCTTCTGGCCTTCACCATCGCGGATCAGGCCATGCACATAGACGTGCTTGAACGGAATCTTGCCGGTGACGTGCCTGGTCATCATGACCATGCGCGCCACCCAGAAGAAGATAATGTCGAAGCCGGTGACCAGCACCGTCGACGGCAAATATTGCTGCAAAAGCGGCTTGACCGCATCAAGCGCTTCGTCGCCGGTCCAGTCCAGCGTCGAGAACGGCCACAGGGCGGACGAATACCAGGTATCGAGGACGTCCTCGTCACGGGTCAACGGCGACAAACCGAACTGCACGCACCCTTTGCCAAAATTGCCGCTCAGCATGCCAGTACTAAAAGCTAGTTGGGTGTTTTCCGTCGGCGAAGTTAGCAGGTATTGGCGATAAGCCTCTTCCTCGCTATGTGCGACATAAACTTTTCCGTTATCGTCATACCACGCGGGAATCTGGTGGCCCCACCACAACTGCCGGGAAATGCACCAGTCCTGGATGTTGTTCAGCCACTGGTTGTAGGTGTTGACCCAGTTTTCCGGATGGAACCGGATTTCGCCGGAGCGCACGACCTCGAGCGCCTTCTCGGTGATCGACTTGCCGTCGGCGCCCGGTTTGGACATGGCGACGAACCACTGGTCGGTGAGCATCGGCTCGATGGCGACATGGGTGCGGTCACCGCGTGGAACCTTGAGTTTATGCCGGTCGGTCTTTTCCAGAAGGCCGATGGCTTCGAGGTCGGCGACGACGGCCTTGCGGGCGTCGAAGCGATCGAGGCCACGATACTTCTCCGGCGCGTTGTCGTTGATCTTCGCATCCAGCGTCAGGATCGAGATCATCGGCAGGCCGTGGCGCTGGCCGACAGCGTAGTCGTTGAAGTCATGCGCCGGCGTGACCTTGACGCAGCCGGTGCCAAATTCGAGATCGACGTAGGAATCGGCGATGATCGGGATTTCACGATCGGTGAGCGGCAATTTCACCATCTTGCCGAGCATGTGCTTGTAGCGCTCGTCTTCCGGATGGACCATCACCGCAGTGTCGCCGAGCATGGTTTCCGGCCGGGTCGTGGCGACCACCAGGCTATCCGAGCCGTCGGCCAGCGGGTAGCGAATGTGCCACATGAAGCCGTCTTCCTCCTCCTGGACGACTTCGAGGTCGGAGACGGCGGTGTGCAGTTCCGGGTCCCAGTTGACCAGGCGCTTGCCGCGGTAGATCAGGCCCTCGTTGTAGAGGCGGACGAAGGTTTCGGTGACGACCTTGTTGAGGCCGGCGTCCATCGTGAAGCGCTCGCGCTGCCAGTCCGGGCTGGTGCCCAGGCGGCGCATCTGGCGGGTGATGGTGCCGCCCGAGTAGTCCTTCCATTCCCAGACCTTTTCCAGGAATTTCTCGCGGC
>DAOMFF010000041.1:0-8998 GCA_035429665.1 Azonexus sp. | reverse complement strand
CCACTCAACAACTCGGGCGACACAGGGCGATCCGATGACAATTATCGAGATCGGCTTCGACGGTGGCCACCACCGACGCATCGGCCTTGCCGTTGGCCACCCGATCCTTGAGGATGGCCAGTATCTCCGCCGGCTCCAGCGGACTGTGATAGGGGCGATCCTGGGCCAACGCCTGGAAAACGTCGGCGACATTGATGATGCGCGCTTCGAGCGGCAGTGCATCGCCGGCGACATGAAACGGGTAGCCCTGGCCATCGGGGGTTTCATGGTGGTACGAGGCCCAGCGCGCGATGTCCTCGATGGCGTGGAGGCGCTGGAGCACCTCGAGCGTGCCGCGGCTGTGTGTCTTCATGAGTTCGAGTTCGTCGGCCGAGAGGGCGCCATCGGCTTCGATGATTTCTCCGGGAATCTTCAGCTTGCCGATATCGTGCAACAAACCCGCCACCTCGATCCTTTCACAGGTCACGGCATCCATGCCCATGCGGCCTGCCAGATGCCGCGCCAGCAGCGAAACCCCACGCGAGTGTTGCTCCGTATGGGGCGACTTGGCGTCGAGGATGCGGGCAAAGATATCGGTGCAACGCTTGAATTCCTGCCAGCTGACCAGCCACAGGTCGCGGAAGGCTTCCATCTCCGTCTGGTACTGCCGCACCGCATCGGGCTGCAAGGCCAGCCAGAACCCGTCTCCTTCCGACTGTTCGAGAAAGGCATCGACGAGGTCGGGAGCGAAGAGGCGTCCGCGCGCGGCAGCCAGCCGCGCCCTGATTTCCCCGGCATGTGCGACGGTGGTCTGATCGCCATGAAAGGGCCCGAGCAAGGCATCGATGCGGTCGGCAAGGAAGATCACGTTGGCGAAGCGCGCGAGGTCCGGCAGCAGGTTCTGCTTTTCCAGCCAATCCCAACGGCTATGGTGATAGCGGATGAGTGGCGCCAGATTGGCAAGCGGCGCGAAATCGCGCAGCAGTTCCTCGCCGCGGATGCAATGCGCCTCGGCGCCCGGCCATTCGAGATCGCGCAGCAGGCGCGGATGGGCGCAGCTCGAGGCAACGCCACAGTCATGGAGCAGACCGGCATCGTAAAGCAGTACCTGCGCCTTCTCGTCAAGGCCGAGCTGGCGGGCGAGGTCGCGGGCCAGCATGCCAACCCGGCGACCGTGCAGCAGGTCGTCGACCCCGACCAGATCGACGGTGTTGGCGATCGTCATGACCAGCTGGCGCAGGTCGATGGCCAGGTCTTGCGGCACGGTTGAGATGTTCATGACACTCAGCCGGCGATGTGCGGCTGGGCAAGATACTCGCGCGAGTTCATCTCGGTCAGCCGGCTGACCGTGCGGGCGAATTCGCCGGCCTGCGTGCCTTCGGTGTATAGCGCGTCCGCCGCACAATCGGCGGTGACGATCAGCTTGACCTTGTGATCGTAAAAGACATCGACCAGCCAGGTAAAGCGGCGCGCCTCGGACGCCTGATGCCGGTTCATCTGCGGAACATGCGAGAGCAAAACGGTATGGTAGCCACGGGCGATCTCCAGGTAATCATTCTGCGAGCGTGGCCCGCCGCACAGCGTCCTGAACTCGAACCAGATGACGCCATGTCCGCGGCGAACCGTGTCGATGTTGCGCCCGAGCACTTCGATACTGCCGCCCTTCTTGCCATCCTCGCCGGCCACCATGCGGAAGTAGTCGAGCATCTTCTTTTCCGCAGCCGCATCGCCGGGATGATGGTAGATCTCGACCTGATCGAGCGCCCGCAAGCGGTAATCGATTCCGGCCTCGACCTCAAGCACATCGAGATGGCGCTTGAGGAGGGCGATGGTCGGCAGGAAATTTTCGCGCTGCAGACCATTCGGGTAGAGTCGGTCGGGTGGATAGTTCGACGTCATGACCAGGATGACGCCCCGGGCGAACAAGCCGTCGAGCAGGCGGCCGAGAATCATCGCGTCGGCGATGTCGGAGACGTGAAACTCGTCGAAGCACAGCAGTCGGACCTCACGCGCTATCTGGTCGGCAATCCTCAGCATCGGGTCGGGTTCACCCTTGTATTTATCGAGATCGCGGTGAATCTGCTGCATGAAGGCGTGGAAATGAATGCGCTTCTTGCGCCGGTAGGGAACCGCATCATAGAAGCAATCCATCAGGAAACTCTTGCCGCGCCCGACGCCACCCCAGAAATACAGTCCCTTGGGCGGCGTCGGCGGCGCCAGCAGGCGCTTGAACGTGCTGCCACGGTCGACCTTGAACGCGAGCAGATTTCCATAGAGCGCCTGCAGCGCGCCGGCGGCGGCCACCTGGGCGGCGTCGGCAACGTAGTTGCGAGTCTTGAGCAGGGCTTCGTAGGCATCGAACATGCCCCGGGCGGAGACCTTGAGTTTTCTGTGCGGCATTGGACGCGTGATGTTTCAATCGGCGGAAAGCTGGCTCGGGGCGACAACAGGCACGATTATACGGAAACGCGTACCCCGGTCGGGCTTGCTGTCGACCGAGATCGTGCCACCGAGCACCCCGGTCACGGTGTTCCAGACGATATGCAGGCCCAGACCGTTACCACCTCGCCCCAGCTTGCTGGTTACGAACGGGTCGAAGATCCGGTCCAGCATGTCCGGAGCGATACCCATGCCGTCGTCGGTCACTTCAAGACACACTCGCCCGTCGTCCTGGCGTTCCGCTGTAATGTCCACCTGGCCGCTGGCTCTTCCCTCGAAACCATGGTGCAGTGAATTGGTCAGCAGGTTGGTCAGCACCTGCCCGAGCGGTCCGGGGTAGCTGTCCATCGTCAGGTCGCCGGGGATCCGGCAGCGCAGTTTGAACGGTGTGCGCTTGAAGGTGGGTTGCAGGGTCAAGAGAATTTCGTCGACCACTTCGGAAAGCATGAACTGGCGTCGTTGCGCACTCGCCTGGTCGATCGCCACCTGCTTGAAGCTGGCGAGCAGTTCGTTCGCCCGCTGCAGATTGCGTACCGCGATTTCACTGCCGCGTTCGACGCGATCGACAAACGCCTCCAGTGTCGGCCGCCACAGACCGCTCTCCATCCGTCGGCGATACTCGCGGACGTGGTCGTAGACCGTCGATACCGCCATCACGCCGTTGCCGATCGGGGTATTCAGTTCGTGCGCCACACCGCCGACCAGGTTGCCGAGAGCGGCCAGCTTCTCGCTGCGCACCAGTTCGCCCTGGGCCATCTTGAGCGTTTCCATGGCTGCCGACAGTTCGCGGTTGGCACGTGCCAGATCGACAGTACGCTGTTCGACCCGGCTCTCAAGCTCGACATTGAGGCTCTGCAAGGTCTGCAGCGTCTGCACCAGACGCTCCTCGCTCCTTTCCAGTTCCGTCTGGCGCTGCCGAATTGCCTCGGCCATCGACTCCATGTCGGCCGCCAACTGGTTGAATTCCTGGATCGGACCGCGCATCACCTTGCGCCCGACCTTGCCGCTGGTCAGCGCGCGGGTCTGGGCAATCAGGTCGCTCAGTGCGCCGGTCATCGGTGACGCCCAGAAAGGCGCCAGAACGACGGCCAGCAACAAGGAGGTGACAAATCCGAAAAGAACCATCAGGAAGGTCACACGGACGCGCGGATTGGCGTGGCCGGCGGGGTTGGCGACCATGAAGATCCACTCGAGCTTGTGCGAGAGGACGATCCCGGTGTCGTAGGGCGCGCCGGCGAAACTCATCTCCCGGATCTCGCCCTCCGGCTTGATGGGGGCTGCACGCAGGTCGGCCGCCCAGTTACGCAGGCGGTCGCCTTCCGCGACATTCTGGCCCACAACGTATTCGCCGGCGCGATCGACCACCAGAACCGGATAGTCGAGCTGTTCCGTACTGTTCCGGATGGCATCATGCGCAAAATTCGGGGCCAACTCGCCGAGCAATACATGGTCGCCGAAAGGGATCGCCAGCCCGACCGTGCCTTCGCCGTTGAGCGGCGACAGGTAACGGTCGCTCCAGACGCGCCGGCCCAACTTACGGGCCGAGGAATAAAGCGGGTTGCGCGAGAGATCGGCGCCGAGCAGATTCTGCCAGGCATTCCGCGTGCTTTCCGACGCTGCGGCATGGACAACCCGCCCCTGTTCGCCGACCACGTAGATCGCCTTGAGACCACCTTCGGCAACCGCCACGTCAAGGAAGCGCTGAATCTGCGCCGGCGGCATCTCCGGGCTCAGTGCGGTGAGCACGGCAAGTCGCCCCTCGAGAGCATCGATCAGCTGTTCGAAATTGTGCGCCAGCTCGATCGCTTCAGCGCGCACGTGCTGGCGGTCCTGTTCAAGGATGATGGGGACGCGATAAGCCAGTACTCCGAAACCGACGAGCCCGAAGGTGCCCACCGTCGCGATCACGAGCAGAACCATCAGCGAACTGCGCAAGCGCCATTCGCGCGGAGCACCGGGCGAGTGCAATGTTTGGGGTGCGGTGGACGGTCCCGGGAGACTCAAAACGGTTCCTCAGCGGACGGTGACGAACTGGCCATCACGGACGACCATAATATGGGGAACCCGCCGGCTGTCGCCGTTGCGATCGAAGGTCAGGCCATCCTCGGCTCCGGTGAATGGACCACCCGTCAGCAAGGCCTCGCGCAGCGACTGCTCGCCTTGCCGACGGGCAAGCCCATCCAGCACCGCATGCGTGGCATCGTATGCGGCAACACCGGCGAAGTCCGGTTCGCGCATGAAACGCTGAACGTACGCCTGGCGCAGGCGCCGAAGCCCGGGCGCCGTGCTGTCACGGTCGAAATAACTGTGGAGGACCATCCCCTCGACAGCATTGCCGCCAAGTTCGATCAGGCGTTCGGTGCTCGCCCATTGCGCGGCGAACAGCAGAACCCGGGTGTCGATTTCCCGGAACCTTTGCGCGAAGCGCGCCGCATCGAGCGCGCTGGTGATCAGCAGGACGGCATCCGGCTGCCTGGCCAGGGCACCGCGGACGACAGCGGTGATATCGACGTCGGGACCCGACGCGAAGGCGATCGGTACGACGTCGCCGCCACGCCCCTGGAATTCCACCGTGAAATCACGCAGCCAGCTCTCGGTATACGCGCGGTTCTTCGTGTCATGAATCGCCACCACACGCCGCACCCCGCTCTGCGCAAAGTGATACTCCGCGCTCAGCGCCGCCTCTTCCCTGGTGCTCGACATGATCAGAAAAAGGTTATCGTCGCGCCCGAAGAAATGGCGGGCGGTCACCGTCGGACTGACCAGCACGACATTCGCCTTCTCGGCAATCGGCAGAACAACCTCGGCCATGGCGCTGGTCATCGGCCCGACAATGGCCTCGACCCGCACGCCAATCAGATCATTGATCGCGGAAATCGCCTTCTCGGGATTCTGGGCATCGTCCCGGACAATCAGTTCGACCTGACGGCCGCCGATGCCACCCGCGCGATTGACCTCCTCGACCGCGATCTGCGCCCCGTTGCGCCCGGACTCGCCGAGATCGGCAACACGACCGCTAAGCCCGCCGAGGAAGCCGACCCGCACCGGCTCACGCGGGCCGCAACCGCTGACGAGGCCGAGCACCAGCACGAGGGCGGCTGTCCGGAGCACCAGCGCGCTCAGGGCTCCCGACCCCTGAGCCAGTGCAGTAAATCTTGCTGCTCCATCGGTGGCGCGAACGCCATTCCCTGCCCCTCGTGGCAGCCGAGGCTCCGCAGGATCTGCAACTGGAGCGGATTTTCGACGCCCTCGGCGAGGACACGCATACCCAACTGCTTGCCCAGCTGAACTACCAGTTCTGCAATCGGCGTACCGGAGTGCCGGTTCCCCAGTGCAGCGACAAAGCTCCGATCGATCTTGAGGCAGTCGGTCGGCAGCCGCGCAAGATAGCTGAGCGACGAAAAGCCCGTGCCGAAATCGTCGATGGCGATCGACGCCCCGAGTGCCTTGATCGCCCGCATCCGCTCGACAGTCTGAGCCCAGCCGAACAGTGCAACCGACTCGGTGATTTCGAGTTCCAGCAGGCGCGCATCGATCGCCGCTTCGGCGACGGCCGCGCGGACCATGCGCAGAAACGCGTGGTGGCGAAACTGGACTGGCGATACGTTGACCGCCATGCGCAGGGGATAGCCACGATCGGCGAGTTCGCGCTGGGCGGCCAGCGCCATGCGCAACACCCAGGCGCCGAGATCGACAATCAGTCCAGACTGCTCGGCCACCGGAATGAACTGATCGAGGGGAACCGCCTCGCCCGTCCCGCTACGCCAGCGGACCAGCGCCTCGATCCCGCAGATGGTGCCCGAAGCGAGATCAAACTGCGGCTGGTAGACGACAAAAAGCTGGTCGTTGTCGAGCGCGGCACGCAAGTCATGCAGCAGGTGTACGCGCTGCCGGGTGAGCATGCCAACCTCGGCGGTGTAATAGGCATCGTTCCCCGGCCCGTCCAGCTTGGCGCGCTTGAGCGCAATCGCCGCGTTGCGCAGCAACTCGGCACCACGGTCATCAGCCTCGGCGCCACTCGCGAAGCCGATCGAGAAAGAGATCGTGTGTGGCCCCGCTTCGTTTTCGAAGGGTTCGAACAGGATGTTGCGCAGGCTGGCCGGATTGACGACGTCCCGACTGCCATAGACCCCGAATATGTCGCCGCCGACCCGGGCGAGGTGTACATCGGCCGGCAACGCGGCGCGCAACCGTGCCGCCACCGCCTGCAATTGCCGGTCGCCGAAGAGGTAGCCGAAAGCGTCGATGGTTTCCGAGAACTCGTCGATATCGATCAGTCCGAGGACCCGGTCCGGTGATCGCGAAACCTTCCCTAGGCGGTCGATTGCCTCGATCTGCGCAGTCCGGTTCGGCAACCGGGTCAGGTCGTCGACGTAGGCCGCGGTGCGCAGCCGCTCGACGAGGCAGACATTTTCGCTGCAAATGGCAACGTTGGAACAGAAAACATCGAGCAGATGACTCTCGATATCCGGGAGTGTTGCGGTCGACTCGATATAGACGGCGAAATCGCCCCCCTGTCGTCCGGAAAAATAGAGCGCCAGCGAATGCCCGTTGTGCTGGCTGCGACGTTCGCGCAGGCAGGTTTCGACGACCTGCACAACCCGCGGATCAGGCAGCGCGGTGAGCGGCTTGTTCGCCGTCAGCAGGTAACGCCCGGTTGCCGCAAGGACAGCAGTCTGCTCCGCCGCACCGCTTCCTGCGCACGCCTGGTCGCTCTCGGAACGCAGGCAGAAAATGCCGTCGGCTGGCACCCCGAGCAGGGCGGCCAACTGGGCGATGACCGCGGAAGCGAAGACCTGCAACCCCTGTTCGGCATTGAAGCCGCTGACTCCCGCGATGATGAGTTCAAGTCCGCTACGACTCGCTTCCAGCCGCCGGATCTGCTCGAAGGAGCGAACCGCCGCCATGATCGTCGTGAACAACTTGCCGCGGGTCAGTTCGGTCTTGGTCTTGTAGTCGTTGATATCGAAATTGGCGATCGCCTCGAGTTCCGGCGCATAACCGGGCTGCCCGGTGCGCAGTATGATGCGCAGGGCTCTGAGGCGCAGTTCGTTACGGATGTACTCGACAGCCTTGAGCCCTGCATCCTCGCCCTCCATGACCACATCGAGCAGAACGACAGCAACATCGCGGCGCTGCTCGAGGATCCGGATTGCCTCGTCGGCGCTGAATGCGTGCAGGAACTCGAGTGGCCGACCCATCACCCGGAGATCGCCGAGAGCGAATTCGGTCGCGTGGTGAACGTCCTCGTCATCATCGACGATGAGCAGGGTCCAGCATGCTTCCGGGGCGCTCGCCGCTCCCGCGTCGGGCGGGTCGTCGACAACTGCCAGGAAATCTTGGTTATGCATTCGGCAAGCCGGATTGGCGCTCGGCACTATGAAGAACGTAGTATGGCCGCAAGTTCGCCAAAAACAAAGAGCCCCGAAGGGCTCTCGTCTGCAAACTCAGCCGGGATAAGAACCGGCTGTGCAGTTCATCAAAAGTGCAGCGGCCGCTTGTCGCAGGCCAGTGCCGCTTCGTGCACTGCTTCCGACAGCGTCGGGTGGGCATGGCAGATGCGCGCCAGATCCTCGGATGCCCCGCCGAATTCCATCGCCACAACGGCCTCGGAGATCAACTCGGAAGCGTTGGCGCCAATGATGTGCACTCCCAGGATGCGGTCGGTCTGCGCGCAGGCCAGCATCTTGACGAAACCGGACGGGTCGCCCATGCCCAGCGCCCGGCCGTTGGCCAGGAACGGGATCTTGCCGGCCTTGTAGGCGATGCCTTCGGCCTTGAGCTGCTGCTCGGTCTTGCCGACCCAAGCGATCTCCGGGGCAGTGTAAATGACCCAGGGAATGGTGTCGAAGTTGCAGTGACCGGCCTGGCCCGCCATCAACTCGGCGATCATGACCCCCTCTTCCATCGCCTTGTGCGCCAGCATCGGGCCGCGCACGACGTCGCCCACCGCCCAGACACCGGGCAGGTTGGTCTTGCAGTGAGCATCGACTTCGACAAAACCGCGGTCATCGAGCTTGAGGCCGACGCCTTCGGCATTGAGTCCGTCGGTATTGGGAATACGCCCAATCGAGACGATCAGGCGGTCGGCATCAAGCTTCCGCGCCTGGCCGTCCTTGTCGTCGTAGTCGATCGAAACGCCCTTTCTAGTTACCCTGACGTCGCCGATCTTGACGCCCGTCTCGATGCCGAGGCCTTGCTTGCCAAACAGCTTGGCCGCCTCCTTTGCCACATCCTGGTCGGCCACAGCGAGAAAGTCGGGCATCGCTTCAAGAATGGTGACTTCGGATCCGAGACGGCGCCAGACGGAACCCATTTCCAGACCGATGACCCCAGCGCCGATGATAGCCAGTTTCCTGGGTACGGATTCCTGATCGAGGGCACCTTCGTTGTCCATCACAATCTTGTTGTCGACCGGCAGGTTCGGCAGATGCCGAGCCTTGGAACCCGTGGCAACGATCACCTGTTTGGTAAGTACTTCGTCGCCACCAACCTTGACCTTCCACAGGTCGTCCTCCTTGCCAACAAAGGAGCCGTGACCGGCCAGGAAAGTTACCTTGTTCTTGCGGAACAGGCCCTT
>DAOMFF010000040.1:0-9023 GCA_035429665.1 Azonexus sp. | reverse complement strand
GCGCTCGGCGGCGGCAAACATCGCCGCCTCCCACCGCAGCCGCGCCTGATCGGGGTCTTGCGGCAAGTCCCGGCGCTGCCTTTCCAGCGCCACGATGTCCCTCACCTGCGCGTCAATGGTCTTGAGCTCGTTGATCCTTGACGACAACTGCTCGCGTTCACGGGAGAGCGAATCCGGCAACTGCGCGATCTTGCGCGCGTATTCGTCGGCCCGTTCGCGAAAGAGGCGACGGGCGGCGACCTCGACCGGGCTGTCGAAAAGCTTGTCCTCCATCTGCTGCACCTGTTGCAGCACCTGGCCATAGACCACCTGCGGGACCGGAATTCCGGTTACCGACCAAGACAGGATCGCCACCGGGGTCAGATAGGCAACGATCAGGATCACGTACTGCGCGACCTGCGTCCACGTCACCGCGCGCATGCCGCCGAGAAAGGAGCAGACCAGGATGCCGGCGAGGCCGACGAAGACGCCGATCTCGAACTGCAGGCTGACGAAGCGGCTGGTGATGACGCCGACCCCGTAGATCTGCGCCACGACATAGACGAACGAGGCAAGAATCGCGGCGCCGACGGCGACCAGCCGGATGGCGTTGCCACCGTAGCGGGCGCTCAGGAAATCGGGAATCGTGAATTCGCCGAAACGCCGCAGGTACGGCGCCAGCAGGAGCGCGACCAGGACGAAGCCGCCGGTCCATCCGAGCACGAAAGCCAGTCCCTGGTAGCCCGAGAGATAGAGCGTGCCGGCCAGGCCGATGAACGAGGCGGCGCTCATCCAGTCGGCGCCGGTCGCCATGCCGTTGAAGAACGCCGGCACTCGGCGTCCGGCAACATAGAACTCCGAAACGTCGGTGGTCCGGCTCATGATCCCGATCACCGCATACATCGAGATCGTGAAGATCAGGAAGGAATAACCGATCCAGCGCGGCGGCATGCCGTGCTGCTCGAGCACGGCGAGCGCCCCCACGAACATCAGAAAGCCGCCCGAGTACAGCAGGTAATAACGCTGCAACCTGGTCAGGGAGGCCAGCATCGCCGTATCCTAATGGTTGCGGCGCAGGAAGACCGTGGCTTGCGACTCCTCCACCAGCTTTTCCGCGGTGAGGATTTCCTTGTCAATGGCGCGAACCAGCACCATCTGGAACAGGCGTGCCAGCATCAGCGCGTTGGTCATCGTGTCGCGCCGCCCGCTGCCCTGGCCGTGGATGCCGAGCCGCTCGAGCCAGTCGTCCAATGGCAGCAGCGTCACCGACTTGTCCTGGTACAGCGACGGCAGCATCCAGGCGAGATCGACCCAGCGCGGCTGAAAATTCACTCCCAGGCGATTCTGCAACACGGGTTTCAGGAAGCTGTTGACGAACGGGCTGTGGTAGGTCACCAGCGGCGCCTTTGCCGTATAGGCGAGAAATGCCATCAACTGGCGGTCGACCGCATCAGCGTCGACGTCTCCCGCGGCCAGGTCGAAGGTGAAGGCGTCCGCCGGCATGATCGAGCCACCCTGCACTCCCACCGCCGAAATGCCGAGCAACGCACTGTCCGCCGCGCTCGGCCCCGCGGTCGCGATGTCGACCACCACGTAGCGGACATGGTAATGCCACTCATCAAGTTCCGGCGCCGGGCCGGCCCGCCAGGCTTCGAGCGCCTTGCGCACGTCGCCGGGTAGTTTCTCCGGTGACCTGGACCCGCCCTTGCCGAGAAGTTTGCTGATTTTGAATGCCATCAATGCACCTGATAATCGAGCTTGAGGCGAGTCTGCAGTTTTCGCGCCTGACGGAAGGATTCCTTGAGCACCCGGCGATCGAGTTCGTTGAGGTCGTTCGGATCGATCAGATTGTCGCCCTGGACACCAGGCTTGTCCTCGAGGTACTGGTGACGCAGGCGCAGCAACTGAATGAAATCAAGCCCCTCGAGCACCGCATTGACCTGCTCGTCGCGTATCGCCAGTCGCTTCGACGCGATGCGCAGGCGCTGCACCGAGTTGGTGTTATGGACGCCAGTGGCCAGCGCATAGATTCGGGCGACATCGACAAAAATCCGCGAACCGTATTTCTTGAGATCGATCTTGCCCGGATTCCCCGGTTCGAGATCGGTGATGAAATCACGGATCGTACCCAGCGGCGGCGCCACGCTCAGCGCATTTCTCGCCATGGATTGCAGGAACAACGAATTTCCACCGGTCGCCGTGAGCAGGAAGCGCCGCATCTGCTCCGCCAGTTCGGCATTGCCGAACAGCGCGCGGAAGTCGAAAAAGATCGAGGCGTTGAGCAGGGCATCGGGCTCCGGCGAGCGCACCCACTTGCTGAACTGATTCTTCCATTCCTCGAGGGTCAGGCACCACTGCGGATTGCTGGCCATGATGTTGCCCTTGCACAGCGGAAAGCCGCAGCGGTCAAGATCCTTGTTGACGTCGAGAGCGAAAGCCAGGAAGCGCTTGCGCAGCGCTTTGACCTCGGAGGCATCCGGACAGGTGAAGACAATCCCGTTGTCCTGGTCGGTGCTGAACGTCTGCTCGTCGCGCCCTTCCGAGCCGAACGCCAGCCAGGCCCAGTCGACGCCGTCGAACGGATGGTTGTGGAGATTGAGTTCGAGCACACGGCGCGTCAGCGCATCGTTGAGCACCGAGATGAACTGGGTCAACTGCTCGGCGCCGATTCCCTGGGCCAGCATGTTGAACGACAACTGGCGGACATCCGCCGCCGACCGCTGCAGCGACTCGACATCCGCCGCCGATTCGATCGCCTGGCGGATCTGGCGCAGGCCGACACGATGCAGCGCGAAAAGGTCGCGTTCGGAAACGACCCCGGTCAGCTTGCCTTCGGCATCGGTCACCAGCACGTGCCGGATGCCGTGGGTAGCCATTGCCAGCATCGCGTCGTAGGCGGTTGCGTGCTCTTCCAGCATGAAGGGGTCGGGCGACATCGCCTGGCTGATCGGCGCCGTATTCGGCAGATCGACCAGAAAGACACGATCGAGGAGATCGGAGCGGGTGAAGATCCCGACCGGCTTGCGGTCGGCGCCAGCAATGATCAGCGAACCGACGCCGGCCTTGGACATGCCCTCAAGCGCGCTCCGCAGCGGCGTTTCCGGCAACACCGAGACCGGCGCGCGCGAGCCGATCCTGGTCAACGGCGAATTGAGTGTCTGTTGCTCGCTGGCGCGCTGGGCAAACTGCTGCTGCAACTGGAGTCGCGACTGCTGCAACAGGCTGGCGATGTATTGCGTGCAGAAGAGGTTGAATTCCGGGCTGATCGCCATCAGGTTCATCAGATCCTGGGTCGGCAACTGGTAGCAGAAAGTGTCCTCGACCGCCGTGTAAGTATTCGTCGTCGGTCGTCCCGAAGTCGCCGCGCCGATCGGAAAGCTCTCGCCCGGCCCCAGGTTGAGGACCGAATACTCGGTGACCGTCACCTCGCCGGCCTGGCGCGCCTGCACCTTGCCGCTCTCGATCACGTAGAAGAAACGGACAGTGCCCGAATCGGGGCCGACAATCTCGCTGTCCGCCGCGTGAAAAGCCAGTTGCGCCTTTTCCGCGAAGAGTTGCAGGGCATCGCCCTTCATCTTGTCGAAGGGCGCATAGTGTTTGAGGAATTTCTGGGTGCTCCCCGCGATGCGGCGGCTTCCTTGTTGCCGCAGATCCATTTCTGCCTGACTGATGGCCTTTTCCTTGTGACTCACGACAACCTCATTTCCATTCAAAGTTCATAGTTTAACTTGAGACGCTGCTGGAGTCGCCTCGCCTGCCGCAAGGAAGCCCGCAAAATCGCCATGTCCACCTCGTTCAGGCTGTCCAGCCGCACACCGTTTCCGGCTTCGGCCGCAGCCGCTCCGGCGGCGATCTGCCGGGTCAGGCGCAGCCGCAAAATGTGCGAAAAAGCGGCGTCGACCGCGTCAATTTCGCCAGCTTGCAGCCCTGCCGCCAGCCCGGCATCGCGCAGGCGGGCGCTGGTGTTGACCGCGCGAACGCCGCTGGAGAGCGCAAGAATCCGCGCCGCATCGACAAAGATACGGCTGCCGTACTTCTTGAGGTCGACCTCATTGCCGCCTCCCCCGGCGCTGGCCACGACTTCGCCGCGAAAATTCAGCGGCACCTCGACCTGCAAGGCATTGACCGCCATCAGGTGCAGGAAGGCCGGGGTGTCGGCCGTCAGCGAGAGCAGCAGGCTGCGCAGTTGCTCACCGAGGTCGCGATCGCCGCAGAGCGGGTAGAGGTCGAAGAAGATGCTCGCGTTGAGCAGGGCCTCCGGCTCGGGACGGCGCACCCATTCGTAGAAGCGCTGCCGCCACTCGTCGAGCGACAGGCACCACGCCGGATTGCCGGCCATGATTCCGCCGTTGCACAGCGGAAAGCCACAATCGGCCAGGCGCCGATTGACGTCCTGGGCAAAGGGCAGGAAGATTTCGCGCAGTGCATCCGCTTCATGCCGGTCGGTGGCGCTGAACACCAGCCCGTTGTCCTGATCACTGACCAGACTCTGCTCGTGCCGTCCTTCCGAACCGAGGGCCAGCCAGCACCAGGAGCCTTTCGGCATCCGGTGGCGACGCGCGGTGAGTTCGATGACGCGGACTGTCAGGCGATCGTTGAACGCCGCGATCAGACGTGTCAGCAGGCCCCCGCTCAGATCCCGCGCCGCGAAATCGCGCATGAACTCGTGAACCCGGACGGCAATCCGCGGCGCCTCCTCGAGCGACGCGAAGGCATCCAGATCCTTCTCGAGGGCCAACTGCCGACGGCAGGGGAGAATGCCTTCCAGCGACCAGGGCATGTCAGTACTTGACCCGCGCGAAGTAGGTTTTCTCGGAGGCTTCCAGCGCCTGGCGCACCGTGACGATGTCCATCTTTTCCAGCAGCGGCACCATCCTGAGGAATACCTCGGCCGTCGCCAGGGCATCCTCCAGGGCATTGTGACGGGTTTCGATCTCGATACCCAGACGGTCCAGGATGTCGTCGAGCTTGTGCGACTCCTGATTCGGATGGACCACCGCCGACAGCAGCAGGGTATCGAGGACCGGTTGCGCGAAGCGGATGCCGGTCCGCTTCTCCTTGAGTTGCAGGAAGCGCATGTCGAACGCCGCGTTGTGGGCGATCAGCACGGTGTCCGCGCAAAACTCGTGGAAGGCGGGCAGGACCAGGTCGATGTTCGGCTTGCCGCGCACCATGTCCTCGGTAATGCCGTGAATCGGGATCGATTCGGGCTTGAGAGGGCACTCGGGGTCGACCAGCTGATCGAAGACCTCCTGGCGCAGCAGGCGATTGTTCACGATGCGCGCCGCGCCGATCTGGATGATCTCGTCGCCGGCCGACGGTTGCAGCCCGGTCGTTTCCGTATCGAAGACGGTGTAGGTCAGTTCGCTCAGCTTGCTGTCGAGATCGACCGAGTTGTCTTCGTAATTAAAGAGGTCAAAATCGTAGTACTCGGGCCGACCCGCTCCGCGCCTGTTGTCCTCCTGCTCCTCCTCGATTTCCGGTGTCGCCACCGGCAGCACGAAGCGAAAATAGGCGCGATGCGCGGCCTTTTCGCGCTGATACCAGATTTCGCCGCCATGCCGGTCGATGACGTCGCGCAGGGTGAGCGGCGACTTTTCCGCGCCGACATGCATCGACTCCATTTCCCACGTGTAGAAGGTTTCCGACGACATCGCCGGCCCCGCCCAGATCAGGTCGAGGTAGGCCAGCTTGCTTTGGGCCGACAAACGGAAGCGCAGTTCCCGCGGCTGATAGTGATCCTGCAATCGCGAAGCGAGGAAGAGCAGCGCGAAAACCAGCGAAAAACTGTCGGCCTTGACCCACAGCGCATCGTCAAGCCCTTCGGTCTTGGTCGGCAGTCGCAGTTTCTCCTCGATGCGGCGCTGGGCGGCGGCGATGAGATCGATGCCGAGGATGTCCTCCAGCGGCCAGCGCATTTTCATCGAGTCCGAAAACTCGACCATCGTCCGGTCGAGACGCTGGCTCATGCCCGCGACCTCGTCACCGACGACGCCGAGGAAGCGCTCACGCATTTCCGGCTCCATGTCCGGGTAGTCGATCAGGTTCGTCACCGCCGCCCGGATGCTGCCGAGCGAGGCGCGGCTGCCTTCGGTCAACGCATGCAGCACCTGGTCGCGGCGCGCCTCCTCTTCGACATTGCGCGTGATGTTCTCGATCGTCAGCACGAAGCCGGACATCCTGTCGCCGCGCTCGCTGCCGCTGAGTACGGGAACCATCTGGACGCGCAGCAACTGGCCACCGCGCAGGGTCGTGATGAAGTTGGACAGCGCCGTCTTGCCGGCCGCCAGCCGCTGGCGGATGACGTCCTCGGCATGCTGCACCTGATTCTTTTCCAGGATGGAAAAGATCGAGCGCCCGAGACCGATCAGGGCGCCCCCGGAGACCGAGGTCGGCCCCTGCGCCAGCGCCTTGAACTGGAGACGGGCGCGGTTGTTGTAGAGCAGGATGCGGCCGTCGAGGTTGCAGACGACCACCGCCTGCGCCAGTTCCGACATCAGCGCGGCCAGCCGGTTCTTCTCTTCCTCGACCGAAGCCTTGGCCACGGCGATCTGCTCGCTGACATCGTCAAGCAGGACGTCGCGCTGCTGCGCCAGATCGTTGGCGGCGCGCGCCAGATGCTGCACTTCCGGCGGGCCTTCGGGCGTTACCCGGAAATTGCGGTTGGCCCCGAGCATCAGGCGCAGCTTTTCGGACATGCTCATCAGCCCGTCGACGTACTGCTTGAACAGCCTGTTCAGCACCACCACGCCGACTGCAAAGCCGAACGCGGTCATCACTATGCCGGTCGGCAGGTGGGAAAGCAGCAAATGAATCAATTCCGCGTGCTCGCTGGCGCTCATGTTCAGCCAGACCAGGAGCACGGTGACCATGAACGGCCCGGTCATCAGCAGACCGAGCACGATCACTGCCAGCAGGAATCGATATTTTGCCTTCATGGCGCTCATCCGGATCGAATTTCAGGCTGTTGAGGCCGTCGACCGCAACAGATCAGACAGCAAGCATTTCCTTGACCTTGTCGACCAGTTCCTTGGTCGAGAACGGCTTGGTGACATAGGCGTCGGCGCCAATCGCCAAGCCCTTGGCCATTTCGGTATCGCGCCCCTTGGCGGTCAGCATGACGATCTTCAGCCCCGTACATTCGGAATCGGCACGCAAGGCTTCACAGACCTCGAATCCGGACTTCTTCGGCATCATCACGTCGAGCAGCAGCAGATCCGGGTTGAAGCTGGCGACCTTGGCCAGCGCCTCGTCGCCGTCATTGGCCACAGCTACCTCGAAACCTTCCTTCTTCATCAGGAACTCAAGTGAAATGACGATATTGGGTTCGTCGTCGACAATGAGAATCTTCTTGGCCATGCCTTGCGTCTCCCTCTTATTTTTCCGGAACCGGCAACGGTACCGTGAAGATGAATTTTGCGCCGGCGCCGGGCCGGCTTTCAACCCAGAGATTACCACCAAAGTATTCGATAATCTGCCGGCTGATCGGCAACCCCAGCCCGGTGCCCTGCGGCTTGTCGGTCATCGTGTTGCCGCCCTGACGGAACCTTTCGAAGACGACCAGCGACTCCTCGGCGGTGAGTCCTGGCCCGTTGTCTTCAACCTCGACACGCGCTTCGCGCCCGTCTTCGGTCACCCGGACCATGACCAGACCGGTCTCGCCATGAACGAACTTCACGGCATTGGAGAGCAGGTTGATCATGACCTGGGTCAACCGGTCGCGGTCGGCCAGCACCACCGGCCCCCGTGCCGGGATTTCGCTCTCCAGCGTGACGCCCTTGGCGCGGAAAAGCTGCCCGATCGACTCCATCGCCTCGCGCGCTACTTCGCCGATATCGACGTCGCCGGTCGTCCATTCCGCCCGCCCCGATTCGAGCTTGGCCATGTCGAGAATCTGGTTGATCAGGCGCGTCAATCGCTCCGCCTCATTGACGATGATGCCGAGGAAGCGGGTGCGGTCGGCGAGGTCGATTTCCGGGTCCTGGTGCAGCATTTCGGAAAAGGCGCGGATTGACGTCAGCGGCGTCCGCAACTCGTGGGTGACGGTCGAAATGAAATCATCCTTCATGCGATCGAGTTCGCGCAGGCTCGCGTTGGCCGCGCGCAATTCGGCGGTGGCCGCTTCGAGCTCGCGCGACTTGCGCTCGAGTTCCCGGCTGTAGGCGCGCACCTGGGTAGCTTCGTCGAGAATGTCGAGCACCTCTTCCAGTCCGAGAGCCTCTTCCCGGGCCACCGACGCCACCATCACCCGGGCGCTCGCCGAGCCGATGGCGCCCGAAAGCTGGGCCTCGGCAAAGCGGACGAAATCGCCATTGGCGGGCAATGTCTGCCAGTCCCTGACCCCTTGAGATGCGGCAAAGACGCTCAGGCGCTTGCGCGCCCGCCGGGGGCCGAGAAAACGTTCGAGCAGGCCGACCAGATCATCGACCGAAGCGCTGCCCCGCCACAGCCGCGCATCGCGGGTGCGCGCGCCGTGCCGGAAGACATCGACAAAGCTCTCCGCCTGCCCTGCTTCGAGCGCATCCGGCCGCGAATGCAGCGAAACCAGAACGTACAGGCCGATATTGACCAGCAAGCTCCACCACAGGCAGTGCGAGATCTCGTCGAGTCCCGAGAGGCCGAACAGCGCCTGCGCCCTGAGCGCTTCGACGCCCCACAGGCCTTGCTCGACAAATCCCTTGTCGATCCAGCCCGACCGCGCGAAAGATGGCAGCAGCAGCGTATAGAACCAGACGACAAAGCCGCCGAGCAGCCCGGCCACGGCGCCTGTGCGGCGACCCTGTTTCCAGTACATGCCGCCGAACACCGCGGGGGCGAACTGCGCCACGGCGGCGAAGGAAATCAGGCCGATGCCGACCAGCGCGTAGGCTTCTCCGGCCGCCCGGAAATAGATGTAGCCAAGCAGCAGGATCACCACGATGGCGATGCGCCGGATGCCGATCAGTATCCCCGAAAGATCGCCGCTCTCGCCGACACCCAGCCAGCGCGTGCGCAGCAGCCAGGGCATGACGAGATCGTTGCAGACCATGGTCGACAGCGCGATG
>DAOMFF010000039.1:0-9084 GCA_035429665.1 Azonexus sp. | reverse complement strand
GCCCATCATGTACTCGACGACACCCTTGTTCTTGCCGCGCAGTTCGGTCAGTTCGGTCAGCTGCTCGCGCAGCCCGGCAAGGCGCGACTCAAGCAGGCCACACACGCGCAGGCTGACTTCGCCGAATTCGCTCTCGGTATTTTCGCGGACAATGTCCTGCTTGGCCGGAATCAGCTCCCCGGAGAGTGACGCCTCGAGGATCGGCAGGCGACTCCTTTCAAGCAGGGCCTCGTCACCATTGATCTTGGCCACCAGGCCCTTCTGCGCCGAGACCGGAAAGATCTGGCGTTCCGGCAGGCCAAGAATGGAGGCGCAGGAAGCGACCTGGCGACCGATTTCGCTTTCGATCTCCGCGAGTGTCTTGAGTTCGTCCCACTGGCCGTCGATCTTGTTCAGCACGACCACCCGCCCGCGTCTGCCAGCGCCACCGGCACCGATGTGTTCGTTCCAGATGGTCAGGTCCGACTGCGTCACCCCGGTATCGGCGGCAAGGATAAAGAGGATGGCATGCGCGTTGGGCAGCAGCGAAAGCGTCAGTTCCGGTTCGGCGCCGATGGCGTTGAGGCCAGGCGTATCAAGGATGACCAGACCCTGCTTGAGCAGCGGATGCGGAAAGTTGATCACGGCGTGGCGCCAGCGCGGCACCTCGACCAGGCCGTCCTCGCCAATCCGGTACAGTTCGCCCGTCGCGCCGCCAACCTCGAAGCCGAGACGTCCGGCTTCCTCCGGGGCAACCCGGATGGTCTCGCTGACATGACGCAGCGCCTCCTGCATCAACTCGGCCGACTCGACATCGAGCGGCGCCATGAACCACTCCTCCGGGTAACGCCGGTACTCGCTGACGCTGGCGTTGCTGGCCCGCGTCTGGATCGGCAGCAACTCGATGCGCGGCGTCTTTTTCGGGTCGTAGAGCAGTTCGGTCGGGCACATGGTCGTGCGCCCGGCAGACGACGGCAGGATACGGTTGCCGAAGTCGGCGAAAAAGATGGCGTTGATCAGTTCCGACTTGCCACGCGAGAACTCGGCGACGAACGCCACGTTCAGGCGATCCTCGTGCAGGCGCTCGAGAAGCTGCGAAAGCCGCAGATCGGTCTGCGCGTCCGACAGGTCATTCTCCGACAACCAGCCCTGAAACTCGCCAATGTTGGCGGACAGGCGCGAGCGCCACTCGGTATAAGCGGCAATCTGAAGGGCAAGTGTCATGGCGGTCACCGATCGCGGTCGATGGTCCAATCTATCACAAAAACATGGACTTGCGCGCCTTTTTCAATGTTGGCAGGAAGGGCAGTAGAAGGTCGACCTGCCGCCCTGGCGAACCTGACGGATAACACCCCCGCAGCGGCGGCAGGGCTCGCCGGCGCGACCATAGACCGCGCAATCGACCTGGAAGCAGCCGGCGCCGCCATCGCTGTGCACATAGTCGCGAATGCTGCTGCCGCCGGCGGCGATGGCATCGGCCAGCGTCTGGCGGATCGCCGGCGCCAGCCGCCGGTAGCGCTCCCGGCTGATCCGGCTGGCCGCGCGCAACGGCGAGATGCCGGCGCGGAACAGGCTCTCGGCGGCATAGATGTTGCCGATGCCGACCACCAGGTGGCTGTCCATCAGCACAGGCTTGATCGGCGCGGCCCGGCCTCGCGTCGCGGCAAACAGCCAGTCGCCGGTGAATTCTTCGGCCAGCGGCTCGATGCCGAGCACCGCCAGCAGTGGATGCGGTGCTTCGCCGAGCGCGTGCCACAGCACGACGCCGAAGCGCCTGGGGTCGCTCAGGCGCAGCGTCTGGCGTGCAAAGAGTATGTCGACATGGTCATGCTTTTCCGGAGTCTTATCGTTCGCCACAAAGCGCAGGCTTCCCGACATCCCGAGGTGGATGATCAGGCAGCCATCCTCGATGCCGCCGCGGCAGTCGAGCAACAGGTACTTGCCGCGTCGCCTGACCGCCACCACCCGTTGCCCCGCCAAAGTGTCGCCAAGCGTCGCCGGCAGCGGCAGACGCAGGCGCGGCGAGCGCACGACGGCGCCGAGAATCAGCTCCCCGGTGACTTCCGGCTGGAGCCCGCGCCGACAAACCTCGACCTCCGGCAATTCAGGCATAGCTTGTTCCTCCGAGCAAACCCAAATAACATCGCAAACTTATCGGATTCTAAGCGCTCCAAAGCGCAACCCCTGACTGAAAGCAGCGCATGTCCATGAAGTTGATCGTCGCAGCACTTGCCCTGGCCTTCGCCGGGCCGATTCATGCCGCCGGCGAAGAAGCGGGCAGGGAGCCAGCCAAGGAACCTGCGAAGGCGCCGGCGAAAACGCCGGCGAAGAAGCGGTTGACCGCTCAGTATGCCGGCGAGGATATCCTCGCCCGCACCGTCTTCCAGTCTCTGGTCGGCGAACTTGCGCTCAAGCGCGGTGACACCGAGCTGGGCATCAGCGCCTGGGTCGACCTCGCCCGGCGCACCCGCGATCCGGCGGTGATCGCGCGCGCCATCGAGGTGGCAGCCGCAACCAGGCAAAACGAGCTGGCGCTCGACCTGGCCCGTCTCTGGTTGCAGGTCGAACCCGAGTCGACCAGGGCGCGCCAGACCGAATCCTCGCTGCTGGTCCTTGCCAACCGCATCGACGACCTTGGGCCGCAACTCGCCAACCTGCTCGCTCAGGACCAAGCGAATCTCGCCAACAATCTGATGCACCTGAACAGCATGCTGAGCCGGCATGGCGACAAGAAGGCCGTGCAACGCCTGGTCGACCGTGTCGCCGCCCCCTACAGCGACCTCCCGGAAGCGCACTTCGCGATGGGCGTAGCCGCCGCCAATGCCGATGACCTGATGCACGCCCAAGGCGAATTCCAGAAAGCGCTGGAGCAGCGCCCCGACTGGGAGACCGCCGAACTCGCCTACGCGCAGTTGCTGGCCAAGACGTCCTTGGCGAGCGCGATCGAGAGTCTCAACGAGTTCCTCGCGCGCAAGCCGGATGCCCGCGACGCCCGCCTGACCCTCGCCCGCCTGCTGATCAGCGAACAAATGTACGCCGAAGCACGGGCACAGTTCGACATCCTCCTCAAGGCCGCACCGGACAATCCCGACGTCATTTATCCGGTGGCCATGCTGGCGCTGCAGCAGGGTGACATCAGCAGCGCGCGAACCCAGCTCACGCGGCTCCTGGATGCCGATTTTGCCGACAAGGGCACCGTCCATTTCTTCCTCGGCCAGATCGAGGAAGAGCAGAAAAATCACGAGCTTGCCCTCGAACATTTCCGTCAGGTTACTGCCGGCAACCAGTACATTCCAGCGCGCGTGCGCGCGGCGCAGATACTGCTGCAGCAGGGCAGGCCGGAAGAAGCGCGCGCGCTGCTCCGGCTCACGCAGACCGGTTCCGAGGCCGAGAAAACCCAGTTGATCCTGGCCGAAGCCCAACTCCTGCGCGAAGCGGGACGTGGCAACGAAAGTTACGCCTTGCTCGAAGCCGCGCTGGCAAAGCAGCCTGACAATCCGGAACTGCTCTACGAAACGGCGCTCTCCGCCGAACGCCAGGGCAAACCGCAGGTTCTCGAAAAGCACCTGCGCCACCTGCTCAAGCTGAAACCGGATCACGCCCATGCCCTCAACGCGCTGGGCTACTCGCTCGCCGATCGCAATGTGCGCCTGGACGAGGCGAAGAAGCTGATCACCCGCGCGCTCGCGCTCGCGCCCGAAGACCCGTTCATCATGGACAGCATGGGCTGGGTTCTTTTCCGCCAGGGCAAGCTGCCGGAAGCGCTCAAGACCCTCGAGACCGCCTATGGCATCAAGGCCGACCCCGAAATAGCCGCGCATCTCGGCGAGGTGCTGTGGACACTGGGACGCAAGGAGGAGGCATCGCGCGTCGTGATGGAGGCGGCGAAGAAGTTCCCCGACAGCGAGATTCTGGCCAGCGCCCTGAAAAAATTCCAGCCTTGATGCGTCGCATCAGCACCTTACTCGTTTGCAGCCTACTGGCCGCTTGCGCCAGCGCTCCCCAAGGGCCGCCGGCGCCGCGCGACCAGATCGGTGACTTCGCGCTCGAGGCGCGCTTTGCGTTGCGCGTCAGTCTGCCGGACGGGCCGCCGGAAAGCTCCGGCGGTCGACTCGAATGGGAGCACAGAAATGGCAACGACCGCATTTTGATCTCCAGCCCGCTTGGTGTCGGCGTGGCCGAAATCGACGTCGACCCGACCCGCGGGCGCCTGCGCACCGCCGACGGCCAACTCCGCGAGTCCGCCGACCCCGATGTGCTGATGGAGGAAGTCACCGGCCAGCGCCTGCCCGTCCGCCAGCTGCCGGGCTGGCTGCTCGGCCGCGCCGGCACCACTGCCCATGTCACCAGCGACAGCGTCGGTCGCCCGACGCACCTGTACGAAGCCGGCTGGCAGATCGACTACTCCTACCCTGACGACACCCCGGGCGCGCTGCCCACGCTCGTCAGCCTGAGGCGCGACAGTAAAATCGACCTCCGCCTGCGCATCGAGGAGTGGAGGGCGGCGCCGTGAGTCGCTGGACTTGGGACAGTTCCTGGCCGGCGCCGGCCAAGCTCAACCTGTTCCTGCACGTCGTCGGCCGCCGTCCTGACGGCTACCACCTGCTGCAGACCGTCTTTCGCTTCATCGACCGTGCCGACACCCTGCATTTCGCGCCGCGCAACGACGGCGACGTGGTCCTCGCGACGCCGACCCCGGGTGTCGAGGCGGCGAACGACCTCACCATCCGCGCCGCCCGCCTGCTGCAGGAAGCGACCGGCTGTCGCCAGGGGGCCACGCTCCACCTGAGCAAGAACCTGCCGCTGGGCGGCGGACTCGGGGGCGGCAGTTCCGATGCAGCAACCGTGCTGCTCGCGCTCAACAGCCTGTGGCAGACTGGTCTTGCACGCACAGAACTTGAAACATTGGGACTGCAACTCGGCGCCGATGTCCCGGTCTTCATTCACGGCCGCAACACGTTTGCCGAGGGCATCGGCGAGGCCTTCAGCGATGTCGAACTGCCACCGGCTACGTACCTTGTGCTGCATCCCGCGGTCAACGTGCCCACCGGTGTCATTTTCGGGGCGCCGGAACTGAAACGCGACAGCGCCCCGATCCGCCCTACCGAGTGGCGCCACGGCCAGGGCCACAACGATCTCGAACCCGTCGCCTGCGCAAGATTTCCCGAGGTTGCCGGGCATCTGGCCTGGCTCAGGCAACACGCACCCGACGCCATGATGACCGGGTCCGGCGCCTGCGTCTTCGCCGGGTTTGCCGACCCGGCGACGGCCGCAGCGGTTTTTCGCCAAATGCCGCCCGGCATGACGGGCTGGCTGGCTGCCGGTCTGAGCGAACATCCACTGGCTTCTCTCTGACAAAGCGCTGGATTTTCGCCCGCGACTCCTGTAATATCCGCGCCTCGTTCGCACGCGAACCCGTGCAGACGACCCGCTGGGGAGTCGCCAAGTTGGTCAAGGCACCGGATTTTGATTCCGGCATTCGAAGGTTCGAATCCTTCTTCCCCAGCCAGTTTCCCTCGGGCAGGTCATGAGCCTGCCCGAATTTCATTGTGGCGGGCAGACGCTTGCAGGACATGCCCGAAGGGAAGTGAAGCAAATGGCCTACAACAGCTTGATGGTCTTCACCGGCAACGCCAACCCCAAACTGGCGGCCGCCGTGGCGCTCGAACTCAACATAGAACTCGGGCGCGCCAATGTCGGCCGCTTCTCGGACGGGGAACTGAGCGTCGAACTACAGGAACATGTGCGTGGCCGCGATATCTTCGTCCTGCAATCGACCTGCGCCCCCTGCAACGACAACCTGATGGAACTGCTGGTCATGGTCGACGCCCTGAAGCGCGCCTCGGCCGGCCGCATCACCGCCACCATCCCCTACTTCGGCTACGCCCGCCAGGACCGCCGGTCGCGCTCCTCGCGCGTCCCGATCGCCGCCAAGCTCGTTGCCAACATGCTTGTCGCATCCGGCATCGACCGCGTCCTGACCATGGACCTCCACGCCGAGCAGATCCAGGGCTTTTTCGACATCCCGGTCGACAACATCTACTCGCTGCCCATCCTGCTCGACGACATTCACAAGCAGACCTACGAGAATCCGATGGTCGTCTCCCCCGACCACGGCGGCGTCGTGCGCGCCCGCTCGCTGGCCAAGCGTCTCGAATGCGATCTCGCCATCATCGACAAGCGCCGCCCGAAGGCCAATGTCTCCGAGGTCATGAACATCATCGGCGAGGTCGACGGCCGCACCTGCATCATCATGGACGACATGGTCGACACCGCCGGCACCCTGTGCAAGGCCGCCACCGCGCTCAAGACCGAAGGGGCCAGACAGGTTGTCGCCTACTGTACCCACCCGGTACTCTCCGGCTCGGCGGTCGACCGCGTCAATCGCTCCGACCTCGACGCCCTGGTCGTCACCGACACCATCCCGCTACGCGATGACGCCGCCAGTTCGCCGCGTATCCGCCAGCTTTCCGTGGCGGGAATCATGGCCGAAACCATCCGCCGCATCAGCAACGACGACTCCGTCTCGTCGCTGTTCCTCGACTAAGTTTTTTCAACCCTCCCGTTCTGGTCGCGGACCGGGAACACTCTGGAGTAACACGATGAAATTCGAACTCAACGCGCAAGCGCGCACGCTGCAGGGATCGGGTGCGAGCCGCCGCCTGCGTCGCGCTGGCAAGGTACCGGGCATCATCTACGGTGGCGACGCTGCCCCGCAGGCGATCGAACTCGATCACAACGACCTGTTGCTGGACATGAAGAAGGAAGCATTCCACGCCTCGATCCTGGTCATCTCCGTCGACGGCAAGAAGCAGCAAGCCCTGCTGCGCGACACCCAGATGCATGCCTACAAGCCGCAGATCCTGCACGTCGATTTCCAGCGGGTAAGTGCCACCGAGGAACTGCACATCATGGTGCCCCTGCACTTCATCAACGAGGACACCGCGCCCGGCGTCAAGCTGTCCGGCGGCCTGGTCAACCACGTGCTGACCGAGGTCGATGTCCAGTGCCTGCCCAAGAACCTGCCCGAGTTCATCGAGGTCGATGTCGGCGCTCTCGAAGTCGGCGAAAGCATTCACCTTTCCGAACTCAAGTTGCCGAAGGGCGTCAAGCTGACCCATGAAGACGACGACTCGCTCGTCGTCGGTATCGTCGGCAAGGCTGGCGGCGCCGAGGAAGGCGAAGAAGGCGAAGCGGCCGAAGGCGAAGCGGCCGCCTGACCGTTTCGCGCACCCCGCTGCAAATGGCCGCCGCAGGCAACATGCCCCCGGCGGCCATTTCATTTGGCAAGCCATGAACCCACCGCGCCTGATCGTCGGTCTCGGTAATCCCGGGCCGCAATACGAAACCACCCGGCACAACGCCGGTTTCTGGTTCGTCGACCATCTGGCCGACAAGCTGAAGGTTGCGCTCGCGCCGCAGGCCCGCTTCTTCGGCAAGGTCGCCCGCGCCGGCGACCTCTGGCTGCTCGAACCGGCCACCTTCATGAACCGTTCCGGCCAGGCGGTGGCGGCGCTGGCCAATTTCTACAAGATTCCCGCCCCCGAGATCCTTGTCATCCATGACGATCTCGACCTGCCGCCCGGCGGCATCCGCCTCAAGCAGGGCGGCGGCAACGGCGGCCACAACGGTCTCAAGGACATCCAGGCCCGCCTTGGCACGCCGGATTTCTGGCGCCTGCGCCTCGGCATTGGCCACCCACGCACATTGAACCTGACGCAACAGGTCGTCGACTTCGTCCTGCACCCGCCGCGCAAGGAAGAACTACCGGAAATCGAACACGCCCTCGCCCGCTGCCTGCTGGCCTGGCCCAGGATCGCCGCCGGAGACTATGCCGGCGCTCAACAACAGTTGCACGGCAACGCCGTCTAAGGAAAACAAATGTCTTTGAAATGCGGCATCGTCGGCCTGCCCAACGTCGGCAAATCCACCCTCTTCAACGCCCTGACCAAGGCCGGCATCGATGCCGCCAACTACCCGTTCTGCACCATCGAGCCGAACGTCGGCATCGTCGAGGTGCCCGACCCGCGTCTCGCCCAACTGTCGGCCATCGTCAAGCCGCAGAAAATCCAGCCGGCGATTGTCGAATTCGTCGACATCGCCGGCCTGGTCGCCGGCGCCTCGAAGGGCGAAGGTCTCGGCAACCAGTTCCTCGCCAACATCCGCGAGACCGATGCCGTGGTACATGTCGTGCGCTGCTTCGCTGACGACAACGTCGTGCACGTTTCCGGCGGCGTCGATCCGATCCGCGACATCGAGGTCATCGACACCGAACTGGCGCTCGCCGACATGGCGACCGTCGAAAAGGCCCTCAACCGCTATCGCCGCCCGGCCAGTGCCGGCGACAAGGACGCCAAGATTCTCGTTGCCGTCCTCGAAAAATGCTTTGTCCAGCTCGACCAGGCCAGACCGGTACGCGCGCTCGAACTGTCGAAGGAAGAATGGGCCAGCCTCAAGCCCTTCTGCCTGATTACCGCCAAGCCGGTGCTCTACGTCGCCAACGTCGCCGAGAACGGCTTCGACAACAACCCGCTGGTCGACGCGGTGCGCGCCCACGCCGCCGTCGAGAAGGCCGAGGTGGTGACGGTCTGCGCCGCCATCGAATCCGAGATCGCCGACCTCGACGACGAGGAAAAGCAGATGTTCCTCGCCGACCTCGGCCTCGAAGAACCCGGCCTCGACCGCCTGATCCACGCCGGCTACAAGCTGCTCGGCCTCGCCACCTACTTCACCGCCGGCGTCAAGGAAGTGCGCGCGTGGACCATCCACCAGGGCGACACCGCCCCGCAGGCCGCCGGCGTCATCCACACCGACTTCGAACGCGGCTTCATCCGCGCCCAGACCATCGCCTTCGACGACTTCATCACCTACAAGGGCGAAGCCGGCGCCAAGGAAGCCGGTAAGATGCGCGCCGAGGGCAAGGAATACGTGGTCAAGGATGGCGACGTGATGAACTTCCTGTTCAACGTCTGATCTGGCTCTTGGGCTCTGGCCGATTGATAGCGTATTTTGCTACCATGTACCTATGAAGCGGAAGCATCAGCGTACCTTGGAACTGATCTTTGCTCGGCCTGCCTCGGCTATTAACCCGGCCCGTAAATACCC
>DAOMFF010000038.1:2403-9259 GCA_035429665.1 Azonexus sp. | reverse complement strand
CAGCGTGTGGCGCCTGCCGTCGGTGCCCGGCAGGTCGAACGGAACCGCCGGAAGCCCGAAGGCGCAGGCGGGTGGGTTCAAGGCGACCATCTGTTTCCCCCGATGTTCTATTTCGCCCATAATACCACCCCATGAATCAGCCGCGTTTCTATTGCCGGGAGGTGCTTGCCCCGGGTGCCCACATCGATCTGCCGGAGCCTGTGGCGCGCCACGCGGTACGTGTCCTGCGACTCCCGCCGGGGGCGCCAGTTGTTCTTTTCGACGGTCGTGCCGGCGAGTATGAGGCGCGCATCGAGCGTATCGAGAAGGATCGCGTGGTTGCGGCGCTGGGGGCATGGCGTGATGTGGAGCGCGAATCGGGGTTGGTGGTGACCCTGATCCAGGCCGTGCAGTCCGGCGAAAAGATGGATTACACGGTGCAGAAGGCGGTTGAACTGGGCGTCTCGCATATCGTTCCGGTGGACAGCCGGCGTAGCGTCGCGCGACTGGCGGGGGAGCGGGCGGCGCGGCGGGTGGCGCACTGGCAGGGGGTGGCGGCCGCGGCCTGCGAGCAATGCGGGCGCAATCGGGTGCCGCAGGTTGCGCCGGTGGAGAAGCTGGAGAATTGGTTGGCCCGGCCGTTCGGCGGGGTGCTGCGTCTCATGCTCGCGCCCGATGCCGAGCAGTCTCTCGTCGATCTGCCGTCGGCGAAGAGCGTGGAACTGCTGATCGGCGCCGAGGGCGGGCTTGACCCGCAGGAAATCGTTGCCGCGCGTCAGGTCGGTTTTCAACCGGTGCGCATGGGTCCGCGGACCCTGCGTACCGAAACGGCGGGTCTTGCCGCACTGGCGGCGATGCAGGCCCTGTGGGGTGATTTCAGAGGAGGGTAAGCGATGTTCGAATCAGCAGAGTTGGGCCACGTCATCGACAAGGAGACCTTCAAGAGGGAGGTCCCCAAGCTTCGCGCCGCGCTGCTCGATGTTCAGTACGACATGCTGGAAAAGAAGGATTTTCCGGTTGTCATCCTGATCAGCGGGGTGGACGGCAGCGGCAAGGGTGAAACCATCAACCTGCTGTATTCATGGATGGACCCGCGGCACATCTCGACCCTGGCCTTTTCCGCGCCGAGCGACGAGGAGCGTTCGCGTCCCTACATGTGGCGCTACTGGCGGGCGCTGCCGCCGCAGGGCAAGATCGGCATCTTCGCTGGTTCGTGGTACTCGCAGCCGATTGCCGACAGCATCCTGGGTACCATGGCGGACACCGATTTGGACGACCGCCTCGACGACATCAACCGCTTCGAGGTGATGCTGGTCAATGAGGGTGCGCTGGTGTTGAAACTCTGGTTTCATCTGTCGAAAGATGGCCAGAAACGGCGGCTGAGGGCGCTCGAGAAGAACCCCCGCACAGCCTGGCGCGTGACCAAGGCCAGCTACGAACGGCTCAAGACTTACGACAAGTTGCAGCAGGTGGCAGGGCATGTGCTGCGCGTGACCAATACGGCACATGCGCCCTGGATCATCATCGAGGGCACGAATGACGAATATCGCTCGCTGACTGTCGGACGCATTGTTCTCGATGCACTGCAGCGCCGCCTGCAGCAGCAGGGTCGCCAGCAGGTGCCGGTGGCGCCGCCAATCATGCATGCGATCGACCAGAAGAACGTGCTGACCGAACTCGATCTCGGCAAGCACCTGCTCAAGAAGGACTACGAGCGCGAACTCGCCAAATATCAGTCCCGGTTCTTCGAACTGATGCGTGACTTCCGCTTTCTCGAAAAGCGCTCGCTGGTGGTGGTCTTCGAGGGCTCGGACGCAGCCGGGAAGGGCGGCGCCATCCGCCGGCTGGTTTCGCCAATCGACGCCCGCCAGTACCAGATCATCCCTATTGCCGCGCCAACTTCGGAAGAGCGCGTTCAGCCCTATCTGTGGCGCTTCTGGCGGCACTTGCCGCGCACCGGGCGGCTCGCGATCTTCGACCGTTCCTGGTACGGGCGCGTGCTCGTCGAGCGGGTCGAGGGTTTCTGCACCGAAGCCGACTGGCTGCGGGCCTATGCCGAGATCAACGATTTCGAACATCAGATGACCGATGCCGGTGTGGTGGTCATCAAGTTCTGGCTGCAAATCAGCGCCGACGAGCAGTTGCGCCGCTTCGAGGAGCGCCAGGCAATGGACTTCAAGCGCTTCAAGATTACCGACGAGGATTGGCGCAATCGGGAAAAATGGGACGACTATGTCACCGCCGTCTGCGACATGGTCGACCGCACCTCGACCGGGCTGGCGCCATGGACACTGGTCGAAGCGAACGACAAGAATTTTGCTCGCGTCAAGGTTCTGCAGACAGTCTGCGAGAGTGTCGAGCAGGCACTGAAACGTAACCAGAGCAAGAAGTAGCAGCCGCGATGAGCGAAGCCGCCTACGACGAGCATTTCGTTTCCTGGTTCCGGGCGGTCACGCCCTACATCAATGCCTTTCGCGGGAGAACCTTCGTCGTCGCCTTCGGTGGCAAGGCGGTGGCGAGCGACTCCGCCAAGACGCTGGCCTACGACGTCAATCTGCTGGTCAGCCTCGGCATCAGGCTGGTTCTGGTGCATGGCGCGCGGCCGCAGATCGAGGAGGAACTGCGCGAGAAAAACCTTGAGTCGAAATACCATCGCGGCTATCGCGTTACCGATGCGAAAACCCTGGAGTGCGTGCTCGATGCCGTCGGCAGCGTTTATCTGGAGATCGAGGCCCTGCTTTCGCAGGGCCTGCCCAACACGCCGATGGCCAACAGCCGTATCCGGGTCATTGGCGGCAACTTCATCACCGGGCAGCCAATCGGTGTGCTTGACGGAGTCGATATGCATTACGCTGGCAAGGTACGCAAGGTGGATGCCGAGGGCATCGGTGCCCAGTTGAGCCTGGGCAACATCGTGCTGCTCAATTGCGAGGGGCCATCGCCGACTGGTGAAATCTTCAACCTGCAGATGGAGGAGGCGGCCGAGGCAGTGGCCGTTGCGATCGGGGCCGACAAGCTCATTTTCCTGACCGACAGCCCTGGGGTAACCAATCCGGCAGGCGGCTTGATCGAAGAAATGACCGCCGACGGGGTAGCCGACATCCTCAAGCAGGGCGGTAACTGGCTGTCGTCGGATATGCGCCGCTGTCTGCCATGCGTTCTCAGGGCCAGCCGTGCCGGGGTTGGCCGGGTACACCTGATCGGTTTCGAACAGGATGGGTCTTTGCTGCGCGAGCTGTTTACCCATGATGGCGTCGGCACGGTGGTCACGCGCGAGTCGCTGGAGCACATCCGCGAGGCCAAGCCGGACGACATCGGCGCGCTGATCGCGTTGATCGCGCCGCTGGAGGCTGAAGGCGTTCTGGTTCACCGGCCGCGCGAACTTCTCGAGCGCGAGATCGATCATTTCTCCATCATTGAGCACGACGGCATTATTGTCGGTTGTGCTGCGTTCTATAGCCATTCAGACGACTACGCCGAACTGGCCTGCCTGGCGGTCAGTGCCGAGCACCGCGAAGGCGGTTACGGGGAACAGTTGATGAAGCGTGTCGAGCGCCGCGCAAAGAAGGCAGGTGTCAAGCGGCTCTTCGTGCTGACCACGCGCACGGAACACTGGTTCGTCGAGCGCGGCTTCAAGCTCGCTTCGGTCGACGATCTGCCGGCGCGGAAACGCGACATGTACAACTATCAGCGTCGCTCTAAGATTCTATTCAAGAGCCTTTGAGGCTGTTTCAAATTCTGGATTGAACCGCGATTGACCTCGCGGGTCTCTTATAATTAAAGATCGGTTAGGGTGCCGGCAGCCAGCATACGTTGGCAAGAGGGCTTGCGGTATGGCGTGAGCAGGAGCGACAAGCGATCAAGTCGCGACTTTGATATACGGGGATTGCGCCCGGCTCGGATCGCTGCATGACGATATTTCGATTGTTCTCGTTCCGAGGGCGGGCTGGAACCGACGAAGAACGGGTGGCCGTCTTGGCGCCAATCGCGTCTTTTTGGGTGACTTGAAAGAGGAGGTTAGTGATGTTCGAATCGGCAATGCTGGGACACAAGATCGACAAGGAAACGTTCAAGGTTGAGGTACCCAAGTTGCGCGCGGCGCTGCTCGAAGCGCAGGAGAAATTGCGCGAAAATGGCACCTTTCCGGTCATCATCCTGATTAGCGGTGTCGATGGGTCGGGGAAGGGTGACACCATCAACACCCTCTACGAGTGGATGGACCCGCGCTACATGTCTACTCGCACCTTTTCCGCGCCAACGCAGGAAGAGAGACAGCGTCCGTCGATGTGGCGTTTCTGGCGAGCGCTGCCGAAGAAAGGGCGAATCGGGATTGCCGCCGGTTCGTGGTATTCGTGGCCGGTCGCCGACCGGATTGCTGGCGACCTTTCGCGATCCGATTTTGATCAGCGCATGGATGAACTTAACCGCTTCGAGGAGATGCTGGTCAACGAGGGTGCTTTGGTGCTCAAGTTCTGGATACACCTCTCGAAGGATGCGCAGCGCGAGCGCTTGGCGTCGATTGAAGCGAATCCGTTGACTCGCTGGCGGGTGACCAAGGCGAGTTGGGATCGGCTGAAGACCTATGACAAGATGCTTGTAGTGGCCGGGCATCTGCTGCGCACGACAAGTACGCCTTGGGCGCCCTGGATCATTGTCGAGGGGACAGACGACCGCTATCGGTCGCTGACCGTCGGCAGGACGATCCTCGAATCGCTTCAGAAGCGCCTGGCTGAAAAGCAAGCACAGACGTCCCCGGTAGCGCCGCCGTTCTCGCCGCGGTTCGACAGCCTCGACGTGCTGAGTTCGCTGGACATGACGCAAAGTCTGCCGAAGAAGGACTACGAGACGGAACTCGCGACCTGGCAGGGGCGCCTGGCGGAATTGATGCGCCATCCCGAATTCAAGAAGCGCGCTCTGGTTCTCGCGTTCGAAGGTTCAGATGCGGCGGGCAAGGGCGGTGCCATCCGGCGGGTGATGTCGGCGATGGATGCGCGACAATATCAAATTATCCCGATCGCCGCGCCGAACGAGGAGGAACGGGCACGGCCGTATCTATGGCGATTCTGGCGCCATATGCCGCGCCTCGGGCGCGTTACCATTTTCGACCGCACGTGGTACGGGCGGGTGCTTGTCGAACGGGTCGAGGGATTCTGCAGCCAGGCCGACTGGCTGCGCGCCTACGCTGAAATCAACGATTTCGAGCATGACATCTGGCGTGCCGGTGGCATCGTTGTCAAGTTCTGGCTGCAAATCAGTGACGAGGAGCAGCTCAGGCGCTTCGAGCAGCGCGCAGAGGTCGAGCACAAGCGCTTCAAGATCACCGAGGAAGACTGGCGCAATCGGGAGAAGGCCGGGGCATATCATGAGGCGGTCTGCGACATGATTGATCGCACCAGTACGGGCACCGCACCGTGGACAATTGTCGAGTCGAATGACAAGTACTTTGCCCGAGTCAAGGTGCTGCGAACGGTCTGTGAACGCCTGGAGAAAGAACTCAAGATCGACTTGGCCAAGGAGCCGAGGACGGTAATCACGAGAGATGCAAAGGATGCGCCAGCCAAAGACCCGGATGCCAAGGAGGCCGCGAAGGCGAAGGTCGACCATGGCAAACCGTCGAAGGCTCAATTGGCCAAGGAGCAGAGGGCCGAAAAGGCAAGAGCGGCTAAGGAAGCAAAGGCCAGCAAGGAAACCGAAAAAACCGGCAAGGAGACCGAAAAGACCAGCAACCCTGCTTGAAATGTCCTGCGCATTGAGTTCTGCCCAATTCGTCCGGGTCAGATCGGTCGCGCAGTCAACCAATGTCTTTCGCAGCAGGGCCCTTCTTGTGGCCCTCGCTGGCAGGGCGCTGCAGGACCAGCCACAAGCGCGTGTCGGCGCTGATTCGCCATGGCGAGAGCGGCGTACCGCAGATTGATGACGACGTCGTGGAGAACGTGATTGGCTCAACGGCCATCGGGAACGGGAGCGGACTGTTCGCCAACTCCGGGCGGGTACATGCGCAGCTTTCCGGAGTTCGCCTACGGAGAACGGGTGAATACGCACCCGCCCGGGACAAAGGGCGACCGGGACCGCTCCCGGTCGCACAGAGGCGCGGTCAGAAGATTTCGGGTATGAAGGTCTGGTCCGACATCGGCGGGCGCACATAACCCTGGTCTTCCTGGCGCGGCGGCAGTTCGATGCGCTCCGGCGTCAGGTCCTCGTAGTCGATCAGGCTCAGCAGGTGGGTCATGACATTCAGGCGGGCGCGCTCCTTGTCATCCCCATGCACCACATACCACGGCGCCTGCTTGATGTCGGTATGGGCGAACATTTCGTCCTTGGCCTTTGAATACTCGACCCAGCGCGCGCGCGACTGCAAGTCCATCGGACTCAGCTTCCAGTGCTTGGTCGGGTGGTAGATGCGCTTCCTGAACCGCCGTTCCTGCTCCTCGTTGCTGATCGAGAACCAGTACTTGATCAGGATGATGCCGCTACGAACCAGCATGCGCTCGAATTCCGGGCAGCTGCGCAGGAACTCGCTGTGCTCGTCAGGGGTGCAGAAGCCCATCACCTTCTCGACCCCGGCCCGGTTGTACCAGCTGCGATCCATGAGGACCATTTCGCCGGCCGCCGGCAGGTGCTGCACGTAGCGCTGGAAATACCACTGACTCTGCTCGCGCTCGGTTGGCGCCGGCAATGCCACGACTTTCGTGACGCGTGGGCTCAGGCTTTCGGTGATGCGCTTGATGCAGCCACCCTTGCCGGCCGCATCTCGCCCTTCGAAAATCACGACAACCTTGAGTTTCTTGAACTTGATCCATTCCTGGAGCTTGACCATTTCTACCTGCAGGCCGGCGATTGCCCTCTCGTATTCGTCCGCCTTCATGCGCTTGTGCTT
>DAOMFF010000038.1:0-2303 GCA_035429665.1 Azonexus sp. | reverse complement strand
GAAATTGCGCGGATTCCTTGCGGGATGCCTTGATCGCCTTCACCGCGTCCTCGGCCGCCTTCGTGAGCGCTACCTTGGCCTTCACGGCACCATGCGAGGCCTTCGCAAGGGCCTCCTTGTCCTTAGCCGTTGGCGCGACTTTCTTTGGTGCTGCTGATTTCGCTGCGGCCGTAGCCGCCGGCTTGGTAGCCGGCTTGGTTGCCTTGGGTGTGGCGTCCTGCTTCGTTACTGCGGCTGCAGGGGGTTTCGAAGACCCGGTTACCGTTTCATCCTTGGTGACCTCAGGGGTTACCTTCTCGCTTTCGGTTGCCATTTTTATGCCCTCCATTGTCAGTTAGCGACCGAGCATTATGAGGCAAATTCCAACCTGTGTATCTGAAAACTGTCTCCGGCCTGAATCAGATCCAAGCCGAACCGTCGGTGTCGCGAGAAATGCCGATGGCGTATTGAGTTGAGGGACAAAAGAAATGGCCGAAACAGGCCGGCCCGATTGTGGGTCTAGCCGGCCGGCCGGCTTTCGGTCAGAATGAGCCTTGGTGGTTGGTTCTGTCTCGCAACGCGGCCGGTCAGGAGCAGTTGACGACGATGAACCCTTTCCTTGTTGGGCAGGTTGCCGATTTGAGGAGCCTGTCAGCGAATTCATGAATCAACGCGCTTAGCTACGGAGTTTCACATGGCACGAACCGTCAATTGCATCAAGCTTGGCCGCGAGGCCGAAGGTCTGGATTTTCCGCCCTATCCGGGCGCACTCGGCCAGCGAATTTTCGAGAATGTCTCGAAAGAGGCATGGCAGCAATGGATCAAACTGCAGACCATGCTCATCAACGAAAACCGGCTCAATCTGGTCGATGCCCGTCATCGCAAGTACCTCGCGGAACAGGTGGAGAAGCACTTCTTTGGTGGTGGCGCCGACCAGATTCAGGGCTACGTTCCGCCGCCGGCCTAAGGGACGAACGCTGGCAAAGTCCCGTCGCGGCGGGAGCTTTTGTCCTTGAAAATTGCCTTTTCCTGGCCGTCGACCGCAACCGGCTGTCGCGCTGGCTCAGAAAATGGTCTTGACCCCCTCGGCAGTTCCGAGCAGCAGTATGTCGGCCGGCCGGATGGCGAACAGGCCGTTGGTGACGACGCCGGCGATCTGGTTGATCCTCGCTTCCAGACCCTTGGGGTCGATGATGACGAGGCCTTTGACGTCGATAATGACGTTGCCATTATCGGTGATGAAGCCCTCGCGCAGCACAGGATTACCCCCCAGTCTGGTTAATTCGCGGGCGACGTAAGCGCGCGCCATCGGAATGACCTCGACTGGCAGGGGAAACCTGCCCATCGTCGCCACCACCTTCGAACTGTCGGCAATGCAGATGAACTTCCGCGCGACCGCCGCAACGATCTTTTCCCGCGTCAATGCGCCGCCGCCACCCTTGATCATGTTCAGGCCGGCATCGATCTCATCGGCGCCGTCGACGTAGAACGGAAGAGCGTCGACAGCATTCAGATCGAATACGGCGATGCCATGGCTTTCGAGTCGTCTTCTCGTGGCTTCCGAACTGGCGACCGCGCCCTTGAAGCGTGCACGGAATGGGGCGAGGGCATCGATGAAGCAGTTCGCCGTCGATCCGGTACCAACGCCGATGATGCAGCCTTCCGGGGAATTCTCGGCAACATGGTTGGCTGCCGCCTGCCCAACCGCATACTTGAGTTCGTCCTGGGTCATGTCGTGTCTCATTTCTTGAAGTCATGGGCATTTTACTCGTCATTACTTCGCACCTTTCGCATCCGTGTTGCTAATATGCGCGTTGTGAATTTTTTCCTTGAGGAGAGAGACCGGTGTCCGAAGAACTGAATCCCGCAGCCCCCGCAGCCAAGCCCGCCGTTGCAGCCAAGCCCGCTCCCGCAGCCAAGCCCGCTCCCGCAGCCAAGCCCGCCGTCGCAGCCAAGCCCGCCGTCGCAGCCAAGCCCGCTCCCGCAGCCAAGCCAGCCGTCGCAGCCAAGCCAGCAACAGCACAGCTGAGAGCCAGGGTCGCGACAGCGCCGGCAGTTGCAAAATCGTCCGCGCCGACCGACAGTGCCGCGCTGGACGAGACGAAGGAGCAGAACAAACAAGCGCCGTCTGACGCACTGGCAAAGGCCAAAGCCGCGAAGATCTCCCAGCCGCTTGGCAAGCCGGCGCCGGCGGGTGCTGCAAATGCGGCCGAGGCCAAGGTGAGCAAGAAGGCAGCCAAGCAAGCTGCAAAGCAGGCCGCGAAGCAGGCCAAGAAGGCCGCGAAGGTGGCAAGGAAGGAAGTCAAGCGGGCTGCGAAGCAGGC